>JBEAUN010000063.1:0-4171 GCA_041161415.1 Pseudomonadota bacterium
TCTTTTTTGATGGGACCTTCCGCTGACACTCATTGGCCACCGCACAGCTGAAAAAAAGGAACTCCTGCCTGCCTGCACCGTCAAATCACGCTTCCCGCGTTTTGCCGAAAGCAAATCATTCACATGGAGGTCCAAAGATGCATGCAAACCGTCCCGGCGCTGCGCAAGGTGCTGGCTTTAACCCACACACCCCAAGTGGCACCCGCAGCGCCCCACCAAAATATATCTTCGATAACGGCATCAAAAAAATTAACCCGGCGTGGAAGGAGCACCAGCGCGCCGCCGCCGGCCAGACACACGCCCAAGCCGCCAGCCAGTCGGTGGCTGACCCAAGCAATGCGCTGGCGATCATTTCTTCGATGGATGATGTTGACCAAGCAGAATCTGCACAAGGCAACAACCCGGTGCGCATTTCTGAATCCACCGTGGCCTCGCTAGAGATCATCCAGGATGAGGATTACACACAAGCCTATGGGCCTTCAGCAGCGGTGGATGGCGGCGGCATCGTCGATGGACTCGGCGCGATCTTCGAGCGTTTCGAAGCGCCGATCGGCATGGTTAATAAACTGCTGGGCTTAAGCGAATACAAACTGCACTTCATCGTGGATGACAGCGGCTCGATGGGCTGGGATTCAGATGTCACGGGGCCCAACAATCGCTTCCTCACCCGCTGGCAGGAAGCAGAACAGCGGCTGCAGCAAATGATGCACATCATGGCCTTTGTCCCCTGTGAGGGGATTCGGGTGTCATTTCTGAACCGTCCGGACACACTCGAACTGCGCCACGAGAACCTCACGCCGGCACAATTTCAGCAACAGGCTTACCAGCAACTCAATCAAGCCTTCAGGCGCGGCCCCTCTGGGAGCACGCCCACCCTCGAGGCGCTCGGCCGGGCACTCAACAGCACCCAGGCTCCAACCGCGATCTATCTGCTCACCGATGGTGTGCCCAATGGCGGTCACCATGCTGTTGCCGATCTTGTCCTGCACCGCCCCCACCCCAGTCAAACACCCATCACGTTTTTGTCCTGCACCAATCAGGATGACGAAGCCGAATGGATGAAACAGATCGAAGAGCGCGCGCCATACACCGCCGAGCTCGATGACTTCAATGATGAGAAAAACGAAGTGCTGCGCGATCAGGGGCCGGCCCTGCCTTATTCCTATGGCATGTGGCTGATCTCGAATCTGTGCGCCGCGATGCACCCGGATGATCTGGATGCGATGGATGAGTCGGTGCCCTTTGCCAAGCGCACACTGGATAACCTCTTGGGCTATGAAACCTCACCGCGTGAATACGAGCATTATTTCGCCCATCATCAGCACCGCTGGGGCAGGCTATTTCACCAATTCGCGGACCCAAGCACACTGCGCGCAGGCGACATCCCGGAAGTGCAGCACTATCGCGCGCAATTAAGCGGCCAGAGCGGGGCTGCGCCAGCGCGCTATGGGGCGCAGGGCCACGCCACTCAACCAACGGGCCCGTCGCGGCAAAGCAGCATCAACAAGCTTGCCAAACAGATGGGTCGTTTGTTCCGCTGATCCGGGAGGCCCGCCCACCGCGGGCGATGGCTTGAGCACGCGGGGCGGTCAGCCAAATCGGGCCGCCTCGCGATAATGTCGCGCGGCTTCATCGCCGCGCTCTAAGCCTTCGGCCAGCCGCGCGAGCTCGATATGCACCTCGCGGCACGGGGCAAGCGCCAAGGAAGCCTCGAAATAACTCTGCGCCTTGCCCCACAGCTGGCTTTGCATGCAAAGCCGCCCCAGCGAGAGCAAGAGACGCGCATCGCGGGGCTCTTTGAGGAGCCATTGTTCGGCATGGCTGATGCGGCCCAGGAGATCGCCGCCGCGGCAATCACCATAAAGCCCGGCAAGCTCTGAGTCCCACTCATGGGCGAGTGCATCTTCGATCAGAAGCTGGGCTTCGCCATTGTCGCCCACTGCGATGAGAGAACGCGCCATCGCGTGAGTGACACGCGCATCCTTGCGCTCGCTGCTGGGGATAAGCGCCCAATAGGCGCGCAGGGCAGTGGCATCGCCTGCGCGTTCGCGGATGGATTCAAGATGCGCACGACGACGCAAGGGCTTGGCTTGCTCGGGCGTGAGCGCGCGGTATTTTTCCATTTGGCGGGTGAGCCTTGCCACCTCGGCCCAGTTGCCCAAGCCTTGGGCTGCGCGCAATGACAAACGCATCGCCGCCAAATTACGCGAGCCGCCGACGCGCAAGAGATCGAGCCGATCACGCGCCTCATCAAAACGCCGGCCAGAGAGCGCAAGCTCGGCCTCGGTCATGAGGCGTGCGCTGCGCACACTGCTATCAAAATCCGCCGCACGCAGCACCCAGGCCCGCTCGGTGGTGGGCTCGCGCAAGCGGCTGGCCGCACGCGCTGCGATGAGCGCAGCCAAGCCGGGCGCTTCACGCGCTTCAAAAGCCACCGCGGCTTGCTTCATGGCCCGGGCAAAGCGGCCCTCCATCATGAGGCGCACTGCATCGAGCAGCGCTGCGGTGGCTTTTTGCTTGCGCTCCCGGGCGCGAAAGGCCGCCACCTGCCGCGGCAACGCAGCCGCACTCCAGATCAGCCGCACCACGGCATAAAGCCCGCAGAAAAACGCGAGCAACACCACCAGGAAAAAATTCAGGGTGAATTCCACACGCCAAGGCGGGGCCACCAGCAAGACATAGCCCTGGTTGTATTCCGCCAGCACCGACAACACCACCGCCAACCCGGCCAGCACAAAGAGCCACAGCAAGGCCTTCATCGCGCCGCCCCCGCTGCTGTGGCCTTGGGCGCGGGGCCGATCAGGCGCTCGGGCACCACGCGCACGCTTTTCACTGCGGCCAGGCTCTCGGTGAGCACCGGCAGCGTAATACTGAGCTTCGCGTCACTTAAGTGTGCCAGATGATCCAGCGCCGACTGCGTGACTGGGGAAGCAGGGTCGAAGTATTTCTCGATCCAGCCGCGGGCTTGCTTGATGTCCTCACGAAACACCCGCTCATCACGCTGCAAAAGCGCCAAGCGCGCATCGAGCAAGCGCAGCTTCAGATTTTCCCGCAGGAACACCACCTGCGTGGGCGCCAACAGCCCCGGGTCCGGGCGATCGAGTCGCTCGATGTGCACCAGGCCACGAATCTCGCGCCAGACATCCGCCCAGATCGAGGCAAACCATCCTTGCGCGGGCTGGGTGGGTTGCTCCACTTTGGGCGCGGCGGGTTTTTTCTCAAAGGCAAGCGGCAGGTGATCGATTCCCGCCAAGAGACCTTCAAGCTTCAAGGCCATGCCCGGCATATCGACCGCGGGCAGCGCCTTTAAGCGATCGATATCGCGATTGAGCGCTTTGCGCAGCGGCAGAAAATGCGCGCGCTCAGTGCGCCCGAGCTGCGCATCGGCCGATTGCAAGGCCAGCAGCGCGGCTTCGACATTACCCGCGAGCTGCAATTGCTGATTGGCGATATTGATGGCCTGCTCGACTTCCGAGAGCACACGGTCATCCCGTGTGCGGGCCAGCTCTTGATACAGCGCATCGAGCGCGCCGTGCTGGCCTTGCATCTCGCCTAAGCGCGAATCCAGCGTGCCGATACGCTCTTGCAAGCTGCGAAGGGCGGCTTGATTGTCACGCGCCAAAGTGCGCGCTTCGCTCGCTGCGGCATCGCTCGCGGACAAGCGCATCGTCAGATCCTGCTGCATCGACGCGAGCCGCACCCGGGTCTCGGCCCACTGCCAGCCCAATAACACCAGCGCGAGTGCCGCGATGACCACCGCCGGCCGGCGCAGGTTTTTATGCAGGCGACCACTGGATGCGGCCTTGCCAGAGGGGGGCACAGCTTGATCGGTGGGCTCGGTCATGGTGTGGTGGCGGTGTGAAGTGAAATCAATCGGGTGTCTTGTCGAAGTATTGTTCCATACCCGAGAGCAATCCGGCATCCCCCGGTGGCGTGAGAACAACAGTGGTAAAGCCTGCCCGGGCGGCAGCATCATGGATGCGCTGGTGGGGCACAAATAAAGGCACCTGCCACAAGTGCTGGGCGCCCGATTGCGACACCAAATGCCGCAGCGCCTCGGAACTCGTCAGTGTGATGGCGTCGATCTCGCGCGCGGCTGCAGCAGCCCATAACGCGGAAAGATCACGCGGCGCGGCGCGCTGATAACACTGCACGAACGCCACCTTTGCAC
>JBEAUN010000110.1:0-2552 GCA_041161415.1 Pseudomonadota bacterium
CCCGCAGACCACGCGAAACATGCCGCACAAGGCCAGCACTTGCAAAAACGGCACCGCCTCCTGCCACTGCGCACCCAGCAGCAGCAACACAAAATCCTCCGCCACCAGCGCAAGGCCCACCCCGGCGGGCAAAGCCAGCGCCGTCAAAAACCCCAGCACCGACAAATACGCCGCACGCAGCCGATCCGGCGTGGGGGTGAGCTTGGCAAAGCCGGGAAACAGCACCCGTGACATCGGGAACAACACCTCACTCGTCGGCAGGCTCGCCACTTCATTGGCGACGTTGTAAAGCCCCATCTCGCGCGCGCTGGAGAGCCGGCCGAGCAACATCTGATCGGCCCGCTCCTGGGCAAAATTGCCCACATTCACCAACAGCATCCATTGCGAAAAGCCCCACATCTCGCGCGCTTTTGCCAAGCAAAAGCGCGGCCGAAAAGGGTGCATGCGATAGCCCAGAAAAAAGCCGAACACCGCGCCGATCAGCGGGCCCGCCATGAGCGCCCAATAACTGCGGAACGCAAACGCAAAACCCAGCGTGGCCGCGGTGGTGACGCATTTCGACACAAACCCGAACCAAAATTCCCGGGCAAAGGACAGCTCTTTTCTGAACAGCACCGGGCCGACCGAGCCCACACCATTGATGAGTGTCACGCCCGCCAAGGTGTAAAGCAAAGGCGCCACCCGCGGCTCATTGAAATACCAGGCCGCCACCGGCGCGACCAGCACCACCAGCAGCGTAATCAAGAGGCTCTGCATGAAACGCAGGGTCCAGGCGGTATCGAGATGTTCACGCGTGGCCGCGGTGGTGCGAATCAGCGCGTAATCCAGCCCAAAAGAGGTGCAGGTTTCAAACAGCCCCACCACCAACCAAGCCATCGCCACCAAACCAAAATCCGCCGGCACCAACAGCCGCGCCAGCACCACGGTGCTTAAGAGCCCAATCAACCGCGCCGCCCAGCGCGCGCCCACCATCCACAGCGAGCCGCGAATCAATTCAGCGCGCAAGGACAGCGGCGGGGAGGCGTTTGAGGAAGGCGTTGGCATCACGCCGACTACTCTAAGCGCGGCAGCTGGATTGCGCTGAGAAGTAGTTTGTGATGCCAGATGATAAGCACCACGCCTTGGCCGAAACGAGCAGCCGCCACGCCATCGGCGCAAATGCGCGGCTTTTTGCCGGGCACGGCCGGCTGCGATATGCTCCGCACTTTGCTGGCTGCCTTTTGTGTCATGAGCTATCTCGCTGTCACCCTCAATCACCTGCGCGCTGTGCGTGAGTGGGCGCGTATGCATCAGGCCAGCGTCTCACTCGACATGCTGACCATGCAACTCGAGGTGCGCGCCCGCAGTCGTTACTTCACGCTCTACCCGCGCTTTCTGGCGCGCGTCGGCGGGCGGCTCGCGCATTGCAGCGAGCTCACCGAAGATGTGACCGGCTTCATCGGCTGGCTGCCTTATCAAACGCTGCGCTGGGATCTGGCCACCGACAAGCTCGCCTTTCGCCAACACCTGCTCGATCAGGGGTTGCCTGTGCCCGCCGCCTGGCGCAGCGCGGCACAGGCGCAGCAGCCTTTTCTCATGAAGCGCTCGATGGGCTCATTTGGCTATGCCCAGCGCGGCCCCTATCACCCCGGGCAGGCTGGGGACGCCCCACCGGGCGAATCCGGCGAGCTCTACGCGGAAGCCTTCATCGCCGGCACCAATCTCAAGCTCTGGGTGTGGGGCGAGCAAGCCTTCTTCGCCCATCTGCAGGATTACCCCACACTCACCGGCGACGGCCACGCGCAGGTGGGCGAGTTACTGGCCGCGCGGCTGGCCCAAGCCGGCGCCACGCTGGACGACATCACAGAGCGCACCGCAGTGGAAGACTGCCTGCGTTTCCATGGCTTGTCGCTTGAGAGCACGCTGACGGCCGGCCAAGCAGTGTGGTTCGATTATCGCTATGGCCGGCTTTATGAAACGAGCAAGGTGAGCGCGAAATCGGATAACGGCCTGGCGCGTCTTGCCGATATTCACACCCAACAAATCCGTCGCACGCTTGATGCGCTCACGCCGACTTTGCAACAACACTTCGCCGCGCCGGTGCTCTATGCGCTCGACGGCGTGATCGACAGCGAGGGCACCCTCTGGTGGCTGGAGATGAATTCCAATCCCATCCTGCCGCCGGAAGGCTATGCGCCGATCTTCAACACGCTCTTTGGCACCCCGCTGCCATGACGCACAAAGTCGTATTCGATGATCGCATCCCGGAGGCGGTGCGCGATGCACTTAACGATTCGGCGCGAATCTGCCCAATGCTCGCCGCGCCGGGGCTCTTGCAGGGCAACACACTGCGATTACGCCTGCCCGAAGGCGAGCTCTTCATCCAGGCGCCGGCGCGGCTTTTGAAAAAGGTCTTTGCGCTCTGCGATGGCACCCGCTCGCTCGCGACCCTGATCGACAGCGTGGACGAAGCCTTGCGCGACGAGTGGCAACGCTTCCTCGATTTTTTACTGGCCGAGGGTGCACTGATCGATGCAGTGCTCTACACCCGCCGCGCCGGTGCTCTATGCGCT
>JBEAUN010000121.1:0-5952 GCA_041161415.1 Pseudomonadota bacterium
GGCATCAATGACGCCGCGGCTGCGCTCGTCATGATGGAAGCCAAGGCCGCCGAACGCGCCGGTTTGAAGCCCCTGGCGCGGCTGGTGTCTTATGGCCATGTCGGTGTCGCCCCCGAGATCATGGGCACCGGCCCCATCCCAGCCGTCAAGCTCGCGCTTTCTCGCGCCGGCTTGAAGACCTCTGATCTTGATGTGATCGAATCCAACGAAGCCTTCGCCGCGCAAGCCATGTGCGTGAATAAGGGCCTTGAGCTCGACCCCGCCAAGGTGAACCCCAACGGCGGCGCGGTGGCACTGGGCCATCCGATCGGCGCGACCGGTGCCATCCTCACCGTCAAGGCGATTTATGAGCTGCAGCGCGCCCAGAAGCGCTATGGCCTGATCACCATGTGTATCGGTGGCGGCCAGGGCATCGCCGGGGTGATCGAGCGGCTGTAAGCGTATGTCATTGTCTTAACAAAAACGCCCGGCCGACCGTCGGGCGTTTTAGGTTGTTTGCGCGCATAAGCGCGTTGACAAGCGGTGTGAGTTGCGCGCTAAATGAGGGGAATGGGTCGAGTGAATACCCGGCGTGACCTGCCGGGATGAATGTCGGTTGCATAAGGCGGAAAGCCGCATGATCAAGGGAGCGCAGTAATGGGTGAGCTTGACGAAAACCGTATCCGCCATGCCTTGGCGACTGCCAAGATCCAGTCTTTCAGTTCAGAACTTGTCGCGCTTCAATCTTGCCGCGATGAGGATGCGCTCTATGACCTTCTCATCAAAGCCATCGAGAGCGAACCCTTTCTTTTGTCACGCGTGGTGCGGGTAGCCAATTCGGTAGCATTTGCCGGATTGGGTGCCGGGCATGCGATGGGGGCCAATGAGTGCTTGCTGCGCATCGGTTTGTCGATGGGCAAGCAGATAGCGGAAGATTTCCTGATCGACCAGGCCTTGGGGCGCATCGCCCGGGCCAATCGCTTCTCCCGCGGGGTGTGGCGTGAGGCGCGTCTGGCCGGCTACGTGGTGCGTATGTATGAAGGCTATTGCGAGGAGCCCTTCAATTTCGGCGGCCCCAGCCTGCCGGCCATCATGTCCTATCTGGGCGAGCTTTTCGTGATGAGTCTCATCAAGGCGGAGTACGAATTGCCGTCGATCAAAATTCCGGTGCAACCCAATTCCGGGAGTATTGATCTGGTCGGGCTGTCCTTGCTAGCATTTGCCCAATTACAGCTCCCCGAGCCCGTGGAAGCCACCCTTCGTGCGCTGCCCGCCATCTTGAGCGGCACTGAAGCAGACTATGCCCGGAGTGCCGCGGCTGTGTTGCTAAGCCGTGCCCAAGTGAGGGAGGCCCAAAGCGTGCAGTCATTCACCGCGTCGGTGCCGCAGGAGGTGATCGAATCCGCCAAAGCCCGGCTTGGTGTTTCGGCCGGCGAGTGGACTGAGCTCGGAGAGGAAGCCCGGCGCATCGTTCGGCTGGGCTGAGAGATTTAAAACACCCACAAAAAACGTCAGGCGCTCACCCGGATGCAAACCCGGCTCGCGGATTTCATCAACCACACGCCCGAGGGCGAAGAGGCGGAGCGCATCCTGCGCCGCTGCGTGCATTGCGGCTTTTGTAACGCCACATGCCCCACCTACCAGCTGCTGGGCGATGAGCTCGATGGCCCGCGGGGTCGCATCTACCTCATCAAGCAAATGCTCGAAGGCCAGCCGGTGGGCGCCGCTACCCAAACTCACCTCGACCGCTGCCTCACCTGCCGCGCGTGTGAGACCACCTGCCCCTCCGGGGTGGAATATGGCCGATTGGTGGAAATCGGCCGCGCACATCTCGCCAAGACGCAACCCTTAAGCCGCAGCACTCCATCGCGCGCGATGCGCTGGGTATTGCGCGAGACCTTGCCGCGGCGTGGGCTGTTTTCTGCTGCGCTGATGCTGGGCCGTCTTGCGCGCCCCATGCTGCCGCGTGCGCTCAAAAATAAAATCCCCGTCGCACACCGTCGTGGCCCCTGGCCTGCCGCCTCGCATGACAAACGCATGCTGGTGTTGGGCGGCTGCGTGCAACCGTCGATCGCCCCGGGCATCAATGCCGCCACGGCGCGCGTGCTTGATCGGCTGGGTATTTCGCTTATTGAGGCGAGGCGTGCGGGCTGCTGTGGCGCGGTGCGCGCCCACCTCGACGACCTTGAAGCCGCCCGCGACGATGCGCGACGCAATATCGATGCTTGGTGGCCGTGGATTGAAGAGGGCGTGGAGGCGATTGTCATGACCGCCTCGGGCTGCGGCGCCCAGGTGCGCGATTACGCCCATCTGCTGCAGCATGACCCAGCGTATGCCGAGCGGGCACAGCGGGTGGTGGCACTCACCCGTGATGTGAGCGAGGTGGTGGAGGCGGCGCTGGAAGAGGCGGCCCTATCCCCCGGCGCCACCCCGCGCCGCATTGCCTTCCACGCGCCCTGCACCTTGCAACACGGCCAGAAAATCCGCGGCGTGGTCGAGCGCATTTTGCAGCGCGCCGGCTTTGCGCTCACCGAGGTGCGCGATGCCCATTTGTGCTGCGGGTCGGCGGGCACTTACTCGATTCTGCAACCGGCGCTCGCCACCACCTTGCGCGACAACAAGCTCGCGGCGCTCAGTGAAGGCGCGCCGGAAGCCATCGCCACGGCCAATATTGGCTGCCTTGCGCACTTGCAAAGCGGCACATCCGTGCCGGTGCGGCATTGGATTGAGCTCCTGGATGAGGCGCTAGCCGCTCAGTCTTGAGGCGGGCAGGGGGTCGCATCCTCCCCGAAGGGCAAACCCGCACTAGGAATCGCGAAACGATTTCAGTATCATCCACCCGCTTTTTCCGGCGCGGCGCCGCGTGGGGGGGTGTAAGACACGCGCATTTGAATTTGAGATTCGCGCCGCTGCTGTCGATAAAAACTCAAAAACTCAAACGGGGAACAGCATGCCTTTGGTGATTGGAATACCGGCCGAAGTCACGGCCGGCGAGCGCCGCGTGGGACTGGTGCCTGAAGTGGCCAAAAAATGGCGCGCACTGGGGCCGGATATCTGCCTGCAGTCGGGCGCCGGTCGGCCGGGTTATTTTCGTGACGAGGATTTCGTGGCCCAGGGCGCCACGCTGGCAGCCAGCGCGGCAGAGGTCTATGCCCGCTCGCAAGTCATCCTCAAGGTGCAAACACCCACCGCAGAAGAAATCGAAGCGCTGCCAGAAGGCTCGGTGCTGGTGGGTTTCCTGCAGCCTTATGCCGATGCCGCTCGCCTGAAACGGCTGGCCGAGCGCAACATCACAAGCTTTGCGGTCGAGCTCATTCCACGCATTTCGCGCGCGCAGAGCATGGATGCGCTGTCCTCCCAGGCCGCTGTGGCGGGGTATTCCTGCGTGCTGATCGCGGCCGATCACTGCCCGAAATTTTTCCCGATGCTCACCTATGCCGCCGGCACCATTCGCCCGGCCAAGGCGCTGGTGATCGGCGCAGGCGTGGCCGGCTTGCAGGCGATTGCCACAGCGCGTCGTCTGGGTGCGATGGTCGAGGCCTATGACGTGCGCC
Source organism: Pseudomonadota bacterium (assembly GCA_041161415.1). Taxonomy (GTDB): domain Bacteria; phylum Pseudomonadota; class Gammaproteobacteria; order Burkholderiales; family Rhodocyclaceae; genus JBEAUN01. The sequence continues at coordinate 3,534 of JBEAUN010000121.1, forward strand.
CCGAAACCCGCGAGCAGATCGAATCCTTAGGTGCGAAATTCGTCGACACCGGCGTCTCTGCCGCAGGCAGCGGCGGCTATGCCCGCGAGCTCACCGAAGAAGAAAAAGCCAAGCAGGCCGAAAAGCTCGGCAAGGCAGTGGCCAATGCCGATGTGCTGATCACCACGGCCGCCGTGCCCGGCAAGCGCGCACCGCAGATCATCAGCGCCAACATGGTGGCCGGCATGAAGACCGGCGCCGTGGTGGTGGACATGGCCGCAGAATCCGGTGGCAATGTGGCCGGCACCGTGGCGGGGCAAACTGTGCAAGTCGGCCCAGCGCTTATCGTCGGGCCCACGAACATCCCGTCTCGCATGCCGGTGCATGCCTCGGAGATGTACGCCAAGAATCTCTACAACCTGCTTTCGCCCTTCGTCAAAGAGGGCACCCTCACGCTCGATTGGGAAGACGAGGTGATCGCAGGGGCGTGTCTCACCCATGCCGGGCAAGTGCGCCATGAAGGCGTCAAAAAAGTGCTCGGCCTCTGACGCGAACAAGGAGAAATCATGGAAGGCTTTGTAGCTGTCTACATTTTCATGCTGGCCGCATTCACCGGGTATGAGGTGATCTCCCGCGTGCCGGTGATTCTTCACACGCCGCTCATGTCCGGCTCCAACTTTGTCCACGGCGTGGTGCTGGTCGGCGCGATGGTGGTGCTGGGCGAAGCGCGCACCGGGCTTGAGCAAACCATCGGCTTTTTCGCCGTGCTGCTGGGTGCGGCCAATGCCGCTGGCGGCTATGTGGTGACCGAACGCATGCTGGCCATGTTCAAAAGCGACAAGAAGGCGGGTAAATAATGGGCGCGAAAGTTCTGATCGACGCATCGTACTTCATCGTCGCGGTGCTTTTCATTCTCGGGCTGAAGGCAATGGCCTCGCCCGTCACGGCCCGCCGCGGCATTGTCTGGGCGGGGGTGGGCATGGTGCTGGCGACGGTGGTCACCTTTGCCACGCCGCATATGCAAAACTTCGGCCTCATCATCGCGGCGATCGCCATCGGCGGCGCGGCGGCCTGGTGGTCGGGCAAGGTGGTGAAGATGACCGATATGCCGCAGATGGTCGCCATCTACAACGGCATGGGCGGCGGCGCGGCGGCGGCGATTGCTGCGGTGGAATTCGCCCGCGGCCAGATCCACAGCCCGGTGGTGGCCACGCTCGCCACACTCGGCGCGCTGATCGGCGCGGTGTCCTTCACCGGCTCGTGCGTGGCTTACGCCAAGCTGCAAGGCATCATGAAAAAGGCCTACCGCCTGCCCGCGCAAAACGCCGTCAATGTGCTCCTGGGCGCCGTCACGCTGATCGTGGGCATCATGATCATCGCCTCGGGCCGGCCCTCAGTGAATCTGGTGGTGACCTTCTTCGTCCTCTCGCTGATCTTGGGCGCGATCATCACCACCCCGATAGGCGGGGCCGACATGCCGGTGGTGATTTCGCTTTTCAATGCCTTCACTGGCCTTGCGGTGGGCTTTGAGGGCTATGTACTGGGCAACCCCGCGCTGATCATCGCCGGCATCGTGGTGGGCGCAGCGGGCACACTGCTCACTCAGCTGATGGCTAAAGCCATGAACCGCCCGATCTCCAACATCCTCTTCAACCCGATCACGGGTGAAGCGCAGGGCGGCCAGGCTGTCACTGGCACCATGAAAGAGCTCTCACCGCTCGATGCTGCCAGCATGATGCGCTATGCATCGAAGGTCATCATCATCCCGGGCTACGGCATGGCGGTGGCCGGCGCGCAGCACAAGGTGTGGGAAATGACCCAGCTGCTCGAGGCAGCGGGTGTGGAAGTGCGCTTTGCCATCCACCCGGTGGCAGGCCGCATGCCCGGCCACATGAATGTGCTGCTGGCTGAAGCCGGTGTGCCCTACGACAAGATTCTCGATCTTGAAGAAATCAACGCCGACTTCGCGCAGACCGATGTGGCTTTGGTGATCGGTGCCAACGACGTGGTGAATCCCGTCGCGCGCACCGATAAATCAAGCCCCATCTACGGCATGCCGATTTTGAATGCCGATCAGGCGCATAACTGTATCGTCATCAAGCGCGGCCAGGGCGCGGGGTATTCCGGCATTGAAAACGCACTGTTCTTCGCGGAGAACACCCGCATGTGCTACGGCAGCGCTACCGGCGTGGTGGGCGAGATCATCAGCCATGTGAAGTCGATGGAAGGCTAGGGCAGGGTGATATGAAAAGCGCCAGGTGGGCTGTGTTGCCTGCCTGGCGCTTTTTTTTGGGTGAGCCAAAAGCAAAGGCAGGCTCGGCCAAAGTTTTCAGGGTGAATCTGCAAGCCCGGTTGCGAGGGTATGAAGATCGAAACACGAAAGCCCGTTCGTTTGCAGCATGTCCTAGCACGCGCTTCTGGAGCATGAGCGTTACTAAGC
>JBEAUN010000191.1:0-2763 GCA_041161415.1 Pseudomonadota bacterium
ACCGGTAAGGCGCCGATCGTGGGAAACCATGTTTCGCACGCCAATAACAAAACCAAACGTCGCTTCCTGCCGAACCTGCACACCCGCAAGTTCTGGAGTGAAGCGGAAAACCGCTGGATTCGTCTGCGCGTCTCGAATGCAGGCCTTCGCACCATCGACAAGAAGGGTATCGATGCTGTGGTGGCTGAACTGCGTAGCCGCGGCGAGCAGATTTAAGGAGAGTAACCATGGCTAAAGGCGGCCGCGAAAAGATCAAGCTGGAGTCCACCGCGGGCACCGGCCATTTCTACACCACCAACAAAAACAAGCGCACCACGCCGGAAAAGCTTGAGTTCATGAAATATGACCCCAAAGCTCGCAAGCATGTGCTCTACAAGGAAACCAAGCTGAAGTAAGCTTGCACCCGAAAAAGCGCTTGAAAAAATTTGCGAAGACTCGCAAATGGTTGGACACAAAAAACCCGCTCAAAGCGGGTTTTTTGTTTTGTGATGCTGCCCCACCAGCGGCTCAGCCCCCCCACCGGAAGGCCTTTGGGGCGTCAGCCGCACACAGCCTCGCCATTGCCTCACCCCGACATCGGGGCTAAAACCGGGAAGAGGCAAAAATACTTGGAACTCGTCCCAACGCTCAACGTCTCACCTCCATTCGACGTAGTGAGGTACTTGCCATGGCCATCCGCATCCAATCCAACGGTCTGAGCCCCCACGAGCTTCGCGCTGGAGCAGCCAGTCCACTTTCCTCTCCATCGACTTTTCACACGCAAAACCCAACCGGCCTGGCCCAAAGCGTAGCAGCGATCCTCAAAGCCGTGCTCGCGCCGGTGAGGCAGCTCTCGCAGGCTTGCAATCTGGCGCTCGCCAAAGCGATCGGCGCGCGCGATTACAACACCAGCCGCACCGGCTCGGAAGTGCGCAATGTGATGACCGTGGACGGCGCCTTTGCCGCGAATGTACTGCGCAACCCGGCTGGCAACGCCGCTGACCCCGCCTTCAATGCCTTTGAAGCCTCGGGGCTCGCTGCGTTGATCGCCGGGCGTGATTTCATCGCCATCACCCATGGCGAGGGGCCGGATGCCACCGTGAGCGTTATCGTCAATGATTCGGTGAATAAGCACATTCCCACCGCGCTCACGCTTTGGAATGAAGGCAAAGGCACTCGCGTGCTGATGCAAGCCGATCTCATGCGTCTTGCCACAAGCCCGCATGATCGGCTGGTGTTAGGCCCGCTCAAATACCAGGCCACCCGCTCAGCCGCCGACGGCACAGGCATCTACCACGAAGCCCAGCGCGGCGAAGATTGCGCCATTCATGCTTTCAATGCGATGGTCGGCGGCCCGGTGCTGAACAAGGCTTCACTCGATAGCGCGCTCATTTCACACCGGCTCGCCCGCTTTGCCAGCGAAGCGCCGAGTGTGGATGACTTCTATCGCAACACCCCGGCGAATGCTGCGCTCGCTCATATCTATGATCTTGACCACGGCATTCAAGGTGATGTGCTGGCAGATATTCTCAACACCGTGATGCCCGGTGAGATTCACCATCGCCGTCCTGCTGCTGAGCTCGAAAGCGTGGAGCCGGTGCGGCAAGCGCGCCTCTTGGATCTGGCTGAAGAAGCCGAGCACCGCGCCCAAGGCTGCTTGCTCCTGCAAAACGACCATTTCATCGCCTTTCGCAAATCTCCCGACAATGCCGGCTGGCTGATGATCGACAGTACCCAGCCGCAGGTGCAGCAGATGGGGCCTTTTGCGTATCTCAATCAATCGGTGGGTGAGCAGTACCGCGAGTTATTAACTTGGGAGAGCCCGGCACGCAGCCTGGAGCATCATTGAGTCTTGCCTTCATTTATCCGGCGGGGCGGCTCACGCACCTCGCCGCAGCGACCGACGAATAACACCAATATGATGTCGCCCTCCGCCATTGGCCATAGGCCGCCCACGTTCACCACTCAAATCCTCCCTCAGCCGCCGCAGGCTCCCCTGCGGCTTGAGGAAAATCGTCCCGAGACCATCGCCACAGCGCTGATGGGCATTCTTCATCAATCCAATCTCCACCCGGATGCATGCGATCTGGCACTAGCCAAGTGCTGCCAGGCGCGGGACTACAACACCGCGTGTGCTGACGCCAATGTCCGCAATGTGATGCGCATGGGCGGCGCTCTTGACGCGGGGCTGTTGGGAGAAGGCAGTGAGCCCTCGCGCCAAGGCCTCGAGAAATTAATCGAGGGCCGGCATTACCTCGCCATCGCCCACGGCGAGGGTGCACAGGCCCGCATCACGTTGCTCATCAACCAGCGTCATGAATATTTCCCGAAGGTGCTGCTGTGGCAGCCAGGGCGGGTCATGTCGGAGCTTCGCGCCGTCCCCATGCATGGGGTATTCGAGTCGCGGGATGATCGCATCATACTTGGCCCGCACATGTTCTATTCACACCGTACGCTGCGCGCCGGGCCGATGTATCAGGAGGTGCAATCAGGCCTTGATTGCGGCTTACACGCCATCAATGCGCTATGCGGCAAGCAGCGTATCAGCAAGGCGCAATTCCAGGCCGGACTGCTCCAAACCATCAGGGCCGGAGCATCAAAACTCCCCCAACCCCAACCCGTTGGCAAGGTATTGCCGATCCCAAGCGGCGGCATTGCGTTTTATTGGCAGGCTGATTGAACGGGACTTGTCGTGTCGGAACAGGTTTAGGGCGACACGCCGCAGGAACGAGAAATTGAGTGCGGCATTGCGCAGGCGGATGAGGCTGTTGTCCTCGCCGAAGG
>JBEAUN010000224.1:0-8453 GCA_041161415.1 Pseudomonadota bacterium
GCCGAAACCACCCCGCCCTGCCGCGGATCAAACGCCGCCACGCCGCCGATGGGAAAGCCATACCCCCAATGGGCATCTGGCATCACATGCACCGCGCCCACAAGCCCGGGCAGTTTGGCGACATTGCGCGCCTGCTCGATGACTTTGTCATCCATTTCTTCAAGCAATGCGCGCGTGCAGTAAAAAATCACCGGGCCGTGCATGTCGGATGAGGCAGGAAGCTGCCAGCGGCCCTGGGCGAGGGATGACAAATCTGAAGGATTCATGGCGTCGTCATACATCCACCACACACTGCGCACACCACACCCCGTCGCTCGCGCGTGAGACCTGAAGTTGGGTGAAGGTGGCACCCTTGATTTCCACTGCCGGCTCGTGCCGGGGCACATCGACTGGCTCACCCCAGGCCGTCGCTTCCAGCCGGGTGGCGCTGGCATGCACATCGAATTTGGAAAACAACATGCCGCGCGTGTCCATTTCCAGCACCAAGGCATTGAGGAAATCCACCAGCAGCGTTTCCGGGTCTGGCGCGTGGCAGCGCAGTGTCACCGGCCGCAAAGGCCGCACGCGATCTGGCGCGGTGATCACCGCGGTCATTGCCACCGCGGCATGGGCGAAGGCTTGAGACAGGCTCTGCCCTTCGCCTCGCACACCGATGTCTGCGCCGTGGCGAAAGTGGCTCCAGCCGGGGCGGTTTTCACGGGTGTGGATGAGCGTCAAGCGCGATTTCAGTTCAGATTTCACCATATCGCCGCCCGCGCATCCGCCGCGTGGGCGGCGGCCTCGATGCCTTTCGAGATCGTCACCGGGAAAATCTGATGCGCATCCAGCGATAAATAACTGCGCGGCAGCGATGCAAGCTGATTTCGCACACGGTCGCGAATGACATCAAGCGAGTCTTCTTCCGCCACCCGATTGCCGGCCCGCAGGATGGGCTTCACTAACGGCTCGCCCGAGAACGCTTCAGTGTGCAGGGTGAGATGATCGCTGGCGAATTTCCCATCGGCATCGCGGCTGCGCCAGATTTGTTTCGCGCCTGGCCAGGTGGCTTTGCCGCTGGAGCGCTTTCGCCGCGGCGCCCCGGCGTAGTGCTGGAGTTTATAAGCACAATCCAGATACGGCGCATCGGCGGAGACATTCATCCGCGTGCCCACGCCAAAGCCATCGATGGGGGCATCGAGTTCGATGAGGTGTGCAATCGCGTGTTCATCCAGGTTGCCGCTGGCGAAAATTCTCACCTCGCTCGCCTGCGCCTCATCAAAAATCTGCCGCACCGCCCGCGCGTGTTTGGCGAGATTTCCACTGTCGAGCCGCACCGCAGCGGGTGTCGCGCCCATGGCTTTCAACTTTTCCATCAGCGCCACCACATGCCGCGCGCCGGATTCGGTGTCGTAGGTGTCGATCAAAAATGTCGGGCCCTTTGGGTGGGTGGTGGCGTAGCGCAAAAAGGCTTGTGACTCGCCCTCGCAGGCCTCGATGAAGGAATGCGCCATGGTGCCGAAAAGCGGAATGCCGAATTGCTGGGCGGCCAGCACATTGCTGGTGCCATCAAAGAGCCCGATATAGCTCGCCCGCGCTGACATCAAGGCGCCCTCAAAGCCATGCGCGCGGCGTAGCCCAAAATCGATCAGCTGCTTATCGCCCGCAGCAATGCGCGAGCGAATCGCTTTCGAGGCGACCATGGTTTGGTGATTCACGATATTGATGAGCCGCGATTCAATGAATTGGGCCTGCGGCAAGGGCGCAGTGATGCGGATCAGCGGCTCATCGGCAAACACCAGCGTGCCCTCGGGGACGGCATGGACTTCACCGCGAAATCTGAAATCTGCGAGCCACTGCAAAAAGCGTTTTGAAAAGCGCCCGGTGGACGCGAGCCACGCAAGATCCTCAGCGCTGAAGGCGAGCGTTTGCAGATACTCCACCACCTGCGAGAGCCCCGCGGCGATCAAAAAATTGCGGCTCACCGGCAGGCTGCGCACAAAAAACTCGAACACGGCCTCTTGCTCCATGCCGTGTTCGATATACGCAGCCAGCATGGTGAGCTCATAAAGATCGGTGAGCAGTGCAGCGTTTTTCATGCCGCGACCGATTCAATATTGATAAGCACCGCGCCCGCTTGGCGCATGGCGTCGATTGCGTGCTTGCCGTCCTCCGCGGCGAGATTGACAGCCGCGATCGCATCCACCAACACAAACGCCGGCAAGCCGTGGCGCAGCACATCCAGCACCGTGTGCTTCACGCAGTAATCGGTGGCGAGCCCCGCGACAAACACCCGCGCCACATGCCGCTCGCGCAGTTGGCAATCAAGATCGGTGCCTTGAAACGCAGAATACGCATCGCGATCGACCAAATGCCCTTTTGAAATCACCGGGCAGCCAAGCGGCAATTTCAGGTCCGGATAAAACGCCGCGCCCGGTGTCCCCGCCACGCAATGCGCAGGCCACGCGCCGCCCTGCTCCACAAAGGAACAATGCCCCGGCGGATGCCAGCAGCGGGTGGCGAACACCTGCAGCTGCGCTTGTGCGAAAAAGGAGAGATACCGATTTACTTTGGGCACAATCGCGCGCGCCCCCTTGACTGGCAGCGCGCCGTCTTCAAAGAAATCATTTTGCATATCCACCACCAGCAGCGCGTCGTGGGGCACGAATTCAAGTTGTGGCAGCGGGATGGGCACGGTCAAGTTTCCGTCTTGAGAGCATGAGTTAGGATGCTCGCAGCTATTGATGCCGCGCACTGTGGGCTAGATCACGCAAGCTCTTCGCTCGGCCTGCAAGAATCGCCTCATCGACTACGCGCCCATGCCATGCTGCCCAGCCGCTTACAATTACCGATCAACATGCTCGCCCAGCCGGATGAAACCACCTGCGGGCCCACCTGCCTGGCTGCGGTGTATCGTTTTTGGGGCGAGAAGGACACGCTCTCTGACGTGGTGAAGCGCACCCGCAAGCTCGATCACGGCGGCACCTTTGCTGTATTTCTGGCGGTGGATGCCTTGCACAGGGGCTTTTCCGCCACGATCTACACCTACAACCTGCTGGTCTTCGACCCCAGCTGGTTTGCTCGCGATATCGACATCAAGGCCGCGCTCATCAAACAACGCGATCTTAAAAAAGATGCCCGCCTTGGCCTGGCGACTGAGGGGTATCTGGAATTTCTATCCTCCGGTGGGCGGCTGAAATTGGTGGATCTCACACGCCCCTTGATCAGAAAACTCCTGCAGCGGGGCAGCCCGATCATCACCGGGCTGTCTTCGACTTTTCTGTATCGCACGAAGCGCGAATTCGGCCCGCAGGACACGCCGGATGATATTCGCGGCACGCCGGCCGGGCATTTCGTGGTGATTGCGGGTTACAACCGCCAAGACCGCAGCCTCTTGATCGCAGACCCTTACGGGCCTCACCCTTTCGGCGGAAAGCGGGAATACTGGATCAGTATCGACCGGGTGATGAATGCCGTGCTGCTCGGCATCGTGACCCATGATGCCAATTTGCTGGTGATCGAAAAACATGGCCACGCACCCGCTCGTCGTCATCGCCCATCGCGCTGAGTGGCCCGGCGAGTTTCCTGGTGCGCCGATTGTGAGCGCCAAGGACTATCTCACCGACCCCGCCTTCGGCATCGAGCGCGGCATTCGGGTGTTCAATCTTTGCGCGCCGTTTGCTTATCAGCGCTTGGGGTATTACGTCTCGCTGCTTGCTGAAGCGCGCGGCCACAAGCCGTTGCCGCGGGTGGCCACCATCGAGGATTTGAAATCACCGAACCTGGTGCGCGCGATCACTCATGATCTGGAGGCGCTGGCCGATCGGGCGCTCGCGCCGATAAAGACCTCGCCTTTTGAGTTGTCGATCTATTTCGGGCGCAATCTTGCCAGCCGCTATGACACGCTGTGCAAGCATATTTTCGAGGCCCTGCCGGCGCCGCTGATGCGCGCGCAATTTGAGCGGCGGGATAACCGTTGGCGAATTCGCGCGGTGACGCCGATCGGCCCAAATGAGGTGCCGCTGGCGCACCGGGAATTTTTTCTGGAGGCGGCGCGGCTGTTTTTCACCGGTCGCGCGCCGCGCATCAAAAAACGCGAAGATGCCCGGTTTGTGCTGGGCATCTTGCATGATGAAGCCAACCCGGAGCCGCCATCGAATGCCCGCGCGCTACAGAAGTTTTCCCAAGCCGCGGATGCCTTGGGGCTCAAGGTGGAATTCCTCAACCGCAATGATTACGGCCGGCTGGCCCAATTCGATGCGCTGTTTGTGCGCGACACCACCGAGGTGAATCACTATACCTACCGCTTCGCCCGCCGCGCGGCTTCACTGGGGCTGGTGGTGATCGACGACCCGGATTCGATTCTCAAATGCAACAACAAGGTGTATCTCGCGGAAGTGTTGTCGCGGCATGACATCCCCACGCCCAAGACCTTGCTGATTCACCGCGACAACGTGCCGCAGATCTTACGGGAGCTCCATCTGCCGGTGGTGTTGAAGCAGCCCGACAGCGCGTTTTCGCTGGGCGTGGCCAAGGCGGAGAATGAGCGCGATATCAAGCAGCACTTGGGGCGGCTGTTGGCGAAATCCGATTTGGTGATCGCGCAGGAATGGCTGCCCACCACGTTTGATTGGCGCGTGGGGGTGCTCGATCGGCGGGTGCTTTTTGTGGCCCGGTATTACATGGTGCCCGGGCACTGGCAGATCGTGCGGCATGGTGTGGGTGCGGGCTATCAGGAAGGCGCCACAGAAGCGGTGGCGATCAGCCAGGCGCCCGAGGAGGTGGTCAGCCTCGCGCTTAAATCCGCGAATTTGATTGGCGATGGTTTTTACGGTGTGGATATCAAGCAATGCGGTCAGCGATTTTATGTGATCGAAGTGAATGACAACCCGAATGTGGATGCCGGCAATGAAGATGGCGTGCTGCGAGATGCGCTTTACCGCGAGGTGATGGGCACTTTCTTGCGCCGCCTGGAGAAGCGTCGCGCCCGGCTACGCCTGGAGATGCTCTGATGGCTCAACTGAATGCCTTCGAGGGCTTCGGCCTCGAGTTTGAATACATGATTGTGGATGCTCAAACACTCGCCGTGAAGCCGATCGCGGATGTGTTTTTGGAGGAGATCTCCACGCGTAAAATGGACGGGCCGCTCGCCTGGTCGAATGAGCTTGCGCTGCATGTGGTCGAATTGAAAAACCCGCAGCCGATTGCGGATTTCAGGCTGCTGCATGAAGCGCTTGTGAAGGCAATCCAGGATGCCGACCGGGTGTTGCGCTCGCATGGCGCCACGCTGGTGGGCGGGGCCATGCACCCCTCGATGAACCCAAAGACCGATACGCGGCTGTGGCCGCATCATCAACATGAAATTTACGAGGCTTTTCATCGCGTCTTTGATTGCTTTGATCATGGCTGGGTGAATCTGCAATCGGTGCAGCTCAATTTGCCTTTTGGCAATGAGGAGGAATTCGTGCGGCTGCATGCCGCCTTGCGTCTGGTGTGCCCCCTGATACCCGCCCTCGCGGCGGCCTCGCCCGTGGCCGGGGGCACGCTGACTGGCTTCCAGGATTACCGGATGCAATGCTACGCCCGCCACCAGGCGCGGGTGAAAGAGAGTATTGGCATGGTGATCCCGGACACGGTGTTCTCCCGCGAAGACTATGAGCGCCGGGTGCTGATCCCGATGTATCAGGCCATCGACGCGCTTGATGAGAGCGGCGTGCTGCGGGAAGAGTGGCTCAATGTGCGCGCCCTGGCGCCGCGATTTTCGCGCTCGGCGATTGAGATTCGCGTGACGGACACACAAGAGTGCCCCGCGGCTGATCTCGCGATCGCGCAAGCGATTGTGCTGGCCACACGCTGGCTTTATGAGCATGGCAAAACAGACCTCGTCCAACAGCAGGCGGTGCCCACACATCGCCTGGCAGAGGTGCTGCAGGCTGTAACGCGAGAAGGCGGTGACGCGCTGATTTTGGCGCAGGATTATCTCAAGGCAGTGAAGCTCCCGGCCTCGCTGTCCACCGCGGCATCGGTGTGGAAATTTATTTTGCATCGCAATGGTGGCGTGCTGGATGAGGACACGCGGGCGGTGCTGGATCTCATCTTGAATGAGGGCACGCTCGGCAAACGGATTGTGCGCGCCCTGGGGGGTGATGTTTCGCCGGAGAAGATTGCCAAGGTTTGGCGCGGACTCGCGAGGTGCTTGGCCCATGACACGCTTTTCTTGCCTGAGAGCATTGAACCCAAAACCGTCACTCACTGACCGCTTGCTGATCTAAAAAACTTCATGCGCACATTCACTTTTTTGCTATCCACTGCGATCACCCTTGCGGTGAGCGTGGCCAACTGCGGTTTTGAGGCTCTATGAAATCGGCCCACCACATCCTGATCACCTGCGAGCATGGCGGCAATCTGGTGCCGCCGGCTTATCGTGGGCTGTTTGCGCGTTATCAGACTTTACTGCTCACCCACCAAGCCTTTGATGCCGGCGCGCTCACCTTGGCGAAAGACTTGGCAGCAAGATTGAATGCCACCTTGTTTTATTCCAAGACCACCCGCTTGCTGGTGGATTTGAATCGCTCCCTCGGGCACCCGCAGCTGCTTTCAGCCATCACAAGAAAGCTCTCGCCCGCAGCGCGGCACAAATTGATCGCGCTGCATTACCGGCCTTATCGCGCAGCGATTGAAAGCCATGTGGCAGAGATGATCTCGCGCCGCGAGCGGGTGATTCACTTCGCCTCGCATAGCTTCTCACCCGAATTGAATGGCCGCGTGCGGGAGGCTGATATCGGGCTGCTGTACGACCCCGCGCGCGAAGGCGAGGCGGCGCTGGCCCAGGCCCTGAAAACCGCGATCGAATCGCTTGAACCGAGCCTCAAGGTGCGCCGAAATGTGCCCTACAAAGGCACTTCGGATGGCCTCACCGCGGCGCTGCGACGCGTGCATCCCGAGGAAAGTTATCTGGGCATCGAGCTTGAGGTGAATCAGAAACATGTGCTGGTGAAAAACCGCCACTGGCCGCGGCTGCGCAGTGCCGTGATCAAAGCGGTGGTCAGCACGCTTGCCGACTTTTCACACACGCGCCCCCGCGCCGAAGGAGATTGATCATGCAAGTGCCCTTGCAAACGGTGTATCGCGACATCGACCGTTCCCCCGCCATTGATGCGGATGTGGAAGAAAAAGCCGCCAAACTTGAGCTGTTTTTTCCGCGCATCACCTCCTGCCGGGTCACGCTCGGCATGATTCAGCGCCATAAGCATCAGGGAAAGCTTTTCAATGTGAGGGTGGATGTGCGCATTCCCGGCCATGAGATCGTGGTGAATCGCGATCGGGCGGAAGATATTTATGTGGCGCTGCGCGACGCCTTCGACCACATGAAGCGCCAGCTGGAAGACTACTCGCGGAAAATGCGCGGCGATGTGAAAACCCACGAGCCGGAGCAGATCGGCAAGGTGGTGGAAATTTATCCGGAAGAAGGCTTTGGCTTCATCGAAAAATCCGATGGCGCGCATGTCTATTTTCATCGCTTCAATTTGCAGCGGCCCGATTTTGAGGTGTTGCGCGAAGGCGACGAGGTGGTGTTTCTCGAAGAGCCCGCCACCCAGGGCACGCAGGCGAATCGGGTGCGAGCGCGGGCGTGATGGCGACCGGTATGAGGCTCAGGGCCTAAGGGGCAGAGCGAAGCGTTTTTCATGCTTTCTGGTTTGACCCCACGCCTTCCACTCTGTACAATGCGCTGCAGCTCGGGGTGTAGCGCAGCCTGGTAGCGCGCTTGCTTTGGGAGCAAGATGTCGGGAGTTCAAATCTCTCCACCCCGACCAAAGCATGTCATGCGGCAAGTTGGTGCACATCAGTGGTCCTCTCGCGGTTATGTGTGCGGCGGTCAGTTTGTCAGGCTGCTCGTAGCTCAACTGGATAGAGCACCGGCCTTCTAAGCCGGGGGTTGCGGGTTCGATTCCTGCCGGGCAGGCCAGTGCTTAGCTGGTGAGAGCGGAAGATTTTTAAAGTTTAAGTAGTGGCGGCTGTAGCTCAGTTGGTAGAGCACTGGATTGTGGCTCCAGGTGTCGCGGGTTCGATTCCCGTCAGTCGCCCCAAAAATTTAAACCCCCACGTTGGTCGCGTGGGGGTTTTTGCTTTTTGGGGGCTGCGAGGATTAAGTCCGGCGTGTGCTCCAGGCTTTCGCGGTGTGATCTGCGCCCCCTTGTGCAAATCCGATTCCAAGCCTCAACGCACAGCCCGCGCCGCCGGTGTCTGGATGTAGTGCTCCAGCGCATATGCAATGCCGGCGCGGCCCAGCCGCCGGGCCATGTCCAGCGGCGTCTCCCTCTGAAGATTCGCAATTCGCGGATTGGCATTGCAGGCCAGCAGCGTTGTCACCACAGCCGTGTGGCCGTCGAATACCGCCATATGCAAAGGCGTGTCGCCTTGGTCGTCCTGAATATCGAGGCTTGCGCCGTGATGAGCCAACTGCCTGATCGAGTCGG
>JBEAUN010000082.1:0-6186 GCA_041161415.1 Pseudomonadota bacterium
CTCCGGCAATGCCTTTTCCACGCGCACCGCGAGCTTCATCGTGCAAAACCACTTTCCCCCGGGCGTGAATAACGCCGCCGGCGGGCCGCTGTTTGGGGTGCAATTCAGTCAGCTGCCGTGCGGCGATTTCGTGCAGCGTGGGGTCAATATCGTGCCCGGCCCCAAGCGCTCGCCCTTGGGGTTGTCAGCTGATCCCGGTGGCTTCCCGATTTACAAAAATGGCCGCGTGGTCGGCGGCATCGGGGTGATGGCCGACGGCGTGTATGGCCTCGATCTTAATCCGCAAGACACCGACAACAATCTGGATGAACGCATCGCGCAATCCGCGCTGGCGGGCTTTGCCTCGCCCACCTGCATTCGCGCCAATCGCATCACCGCGGGCGGCGTGTCGCTGGCGTATTCCGATTCAGATAATTTGACCGTCTCGGTGGCCGCCACCACCCTGGCCGATGCCCGCGTGGGCGGCGGGAGTCTGCTGGCAGTGAGCGGCTATGCCACCCCCGCGGTGCGCGCCGGCACCGCGTTTGGTGAAGCGGCTTCAGGCTATCTGCCGTCTGCCTCTGCACAGGGGCATTTCAGCGATGAGCGGGGCTATGTGCTGGTCAATGCCGCAGGGGCCGAGCGCCACCCGCCGGTCGCCTCGGCCAGCTTAAGCGCGAATGAGGTCAAGACCCTCATCAAGCAAGCCCTGGGCGTAGCCAATGCTGCCCGTGCGCAGATTCGTCGCCCGGTCGGCGCGGCGGCCGAAGTCACTGTCTCGGTGGTGGATGCCGGTGGCACCTTGATCGGCATGGCGCGCACGCCGGATGCGCCGGTATTCGGCACCGATGTCTCTTTGCAAAAAGCGCGGACTGCGGCGTTTTTCTCAAGCATGGGCGCGGCCACGGCGATCAATAATCTGCCGCCTGCCAACTATGTCGGGGTGGGGGTAAGCAATGCCAGCCTCGCGGCTTATCTCAATGGCTCGGGTGGCTTGTTGGCGTTCTTCAACAACAATTTCGCCTTTTCCGATGGCCGCGCGTATTCCGCACGCGCCATCGGCAATATCGCCCGGCCGAATTATCCCGATGGCATCGATGCCAATGCCCGCGGCCCCTTGTCCAAGGCGCTTGCCGCCTGGAGCCCGTTTAACGTCGGCTTCCAGCTTGATCTTGTCTACAACGGCCTGGTCGCGGCGCTGACCAATCCGGGGGACGCCAACACCAACTGCACCAGCACCAGCGGTGGCGGTGCGGTCACCACGGCGCTTAATAACGGCATCCAGATTTTCCCCGGCGCGGTGCCGATTTATCGCGGCAACACCCTGGTGGGCGCGATTGGCATCTCGGGCGACGGCGTCGATCAGGACGACATGATTGCCTTCCTGGGGCTGCACCGCGCCGGCTTGCAGCTGGGCGGTGGGCTGGGCAATGCGCCCGCCAGCCTGCGCGCGGATAACCTTGCCCCGCAGGGGACCAACCTGCGCTATGTGCAGTGCCCGCAGTCGCCCTTCATCAACAGCAACGAGCAAAACGTATGCGACGCAAAGTGATGCGCCACACCGTGTTGAAGTGCGCTGCGATGCCGCTTGTGGCGTTTTTCGGCGCGACTGGCCCGGTGCTTGCCGAGCAGGCCGCGCCAAACACGCCTGCACCCGTGGCCCAGCCCAAGTCCTTGCAGCTGCAAGTGCTGAGCTCGGTGCTGCGCATCCATGAAAAACCCGACGCTCGCTCGGAGGTGATCGCCCAACTGCGCCGCGGCCAGGTGGCGAGCGTGTTGGCGGTGGAAGGCGTCTGGCACAAGATTCGCCTCTCATCCGGCGAAGGCTGGGTGTTCCTCGGGCCGGGTGAAAACAATGAAAAGACATTTTCATTGTCGCTCGCCAAGGGCATGACGCGCTTCGCCCGCGATGAGGTGGGCAGCAGCGCTGCGCCTGAAGAGACGATCACCCCCGAGCGCGCCGGCCGGCCGCTGAGCGAAGTCACCTTGCCGGCGATCGACCCCTCGCAAGTCGCGCCGCCCCAGCCCAATCTGCCGCGGGAATTTATCGCCATCCCGGACCGCTGGCGGCTGATGCAGTCGCTCGGGTTTAAATTCCCGCTTTACGACCCTTACAACCAAAACCCGCTCAAAGGCGATCTGCCGGTCCTGAAAAATCTAGGCCCCGATTGGTTTTTCAATCTGGGCGTGATCTCGGACACCTTGTTTGAATACCGCCGCCTGCCCACGCCAGTGGCCGGCCAAGTGGGCATTCGCCCCGGCGCCAATGATGTGTTCGGCAAATCGCAGCAATCCATCTTTGCGCAGACCGTGATCGTGAGCCTGGGGCTCATCAAGGGCAACACCACCTTCCGCCCGCCCGATTATGAATACCGCTTGGTGCCGGTGTTCAATTACAACCGGGTGCGCGTCGGTGAGGCCGGCGCGCTGAATATCGACCCTTCCCGCAGCACCACCCGGCGCGATAATTTCGCCACCATTCAGGAAGGCTTTTTCGATGTCCACCTGCGCAATGTGTCCGAGCGCTATGACTTCGACAGCCTGCGCGTCGGCGTGCAGCCGATCACCTCGGATTTCCGCGGCTTTTTGTTCCAGGACACCGCGCCGGGCATCCGCTATTTCGGCAACCGCGACAACAACCGCTATCAATTCAACCTCGCTGTCTTCCGCCGCGCGGAAAAAGACACCAACAGCGGGCTTAATGATTTCAGCCAGCGGCTGCGCCGCGATGATGTGTTTCTGGCCAATCTCTACAAGCAGGATTGGCCGGTGGTGGGCTTCACCTCGCAGGGCACCATCATCCACAACATCAACCGCGAAGCGGGGCAGAATTACTACGACACCAATGGCTTTCTGGTGCGCCCCGCGGTGCTGGGCGATCTCAAGCCGCATAACTACAAAGTGACCTATCTGGGTTACAACGGCGACGGCCATTTTGGTCGCTGGAATCTCACCACCTCCACCTATCTCGCCAGCGGCGTGGATGAGCGCAATCCGCTTGCCCAGCAGCGGCAGGATATCCGCGCCGGCTTTCATGCCTCCGAGCTCTCCCGCGATTTCGATTGGATCCGCGTGCGCGGCAATTTCCTTTATGCCACGGGCGACCGCGATCCTTACGATTCCCGCGCAACAGGCTTTGACGCCATCTTCGAAAACCCGCAATTCGCCGGCGCCGACACCAGCTTTTTCATCCGCCAGCCGGTGCCGCTGATTGGCGGCGGCGGCGTGGCCTTGTCGGGCCGCAATGGCGTGCTGCCGTCCTTGCGCTCATCAAAAGATCAGGGCCAATCGAATTTCGTCAATCCCGGGCTCACCCTGGTGGGCATGGGGGCGGATTTCGACATCAAGCCTGAGCTGCGGGTGCTGGCCAATATTTCTCGCCTGCAGTTTGTCGATACCGCGGTGCTCTCGGCGCTGCGCAATCAGGCCGTGAGCTCGCGTGATCTGGGCACTGATGTGTCGGTCGGCTTTCAGTATCGGCCCTACTTCAATCAGAACGTGATTTTGAATGGCTCGGCGGCAATGCTCGCCCCCGGGGCCGGCCTGCGTGATCTTTATGACGAAGGCAAGCGCGGCAATCAATACTCCGTCCTGCTCAACCTGATTCTTACTTTCTGACCCCGATGACACAGCGCACCCTCTTTGCAATCAAATTGGCCGCATCGCGGATGCGCCGTGTGGTGCGTTTGTCGCCCGCTGCCCTGGTGCTGGTGTGTGCGTGGCTTGCGATTGCGCTGGTGGTGATCGAGCGCACGCCGGCTTTTGCCTCGGGTGGCGCCAAACTCGTCGACCGCCAATATGTCATGGCCCCAGCCGCGCCCAAGGCGCAAAGCGAGCGCGAAGCCCAAGCCAAATCCGCCGGCTGCATGAGCTGCCACACCGCTACCGACCGTCACACCATGCACGCCAACCCCGGCGTGGTGCTGGGCTGCACCGATTGCCACGGCGGCAATGCAAATATTCATGTCGCCAAGGGGCTCGCCTACCAAGACCCGCAATATCGCAAAGCGATGGATGCCGCGCACATCCTGCCGCGTGATGAGCATTTCTGGAAATACCCCTCCAGCGCCAACCCCGAAAGCGCCTACACCAAGCTCAATAAAGAGCACCCGGCCTATATCCGCTTCATCAACCCCGGCGATCTGCGCATCGCCCGCGAGGCCTGCGGCGCTTGCCATCTGCCGGTGGTTCAGGCGGTGGAGCGCAGCCTTATGTCCACCTCAGCCATGCTGTGGGGCGGGGCGGCTTATAACAACGGCATCCTGCCTTACAAGCGCTACATCATCGGCGAGGCCTACACCGCCGATAGCCAGCCCGCCGCGCTCGTCAATCCAGTGAAGGCGGATAACGAGTTGTTCGTGGCCAAGGGCATTCTCGATAAGCTGTATCCGCTGCCCGCCTGGGAAACCATCCCGCCGGCGGATGTGTTCCGTGTCTTTGAGCGCGGCGGGCGGGTGATTAACAGCCAATTCCCCGAGATCGGCTTGCCGAACAGCACAGGGGTTCTTCAAAAACTCGATGAGCCAGGCCGCCCCGATATCAAGCAATCCAACCGCGGCCCGGGCACGGGCAGCCGCATCGCGGTGCCAGTGATCAACATCACCAAAACACGCCTGAATGACCCGCATCTGTGGTTCCTCGGCACCAACGAGCAGCCCGGCGATTATCGCTCCTCCGGCTGCACCGCCTGCCACACCATTTACGGCAACGACCGCGACCCGAAGCATTCCGGCCCCTATGCCGCCGCCGGCCACACCGGCACCACCCAAACCAAAGACCCGACCATCCCCAAAGGCGAATCGGGCCACCCGATCAAACACGAATTCACCCGCGCGATTCCCTCCAGCCAGTGCATGGTCTGCCACATGCACCAGCCGAATATTTTCGTGAATACCTTCTACGGCTACATCATGTGGGACTATGAATCCGACGCCCCCCACATGTGGCCTGAGAAGCAGAAATACCCGTCTCATGCCGAGATGCGAAAAATCCTCGATCGCAACCCCGAGGAAGCTGCCATCCGCGGCAAATGGGGCGACCCGGAGTTTCTGAAAAACGTCTCCGATTTAAACCCCAAGCTCAAAGACACGCAATTTGCCGACTATCACGGCCACGGCTGGAATTTCCGCGCGGTTTTCAAGCGCGACCGCAAGGGCACCTTGCTGGATGCCAAGGGCAACCCGGTCGATGACAACGACCCGGATAAATTCAAAAAGGCGGTGCATCTATCCAGCATCCACATGGATGTCGGCATGCACTGCGTGGATTGCCACTTCAGCCAGGATGCGCATGGCAACGGCCATATCTACGGCGAAGTCGCCGCCGCGATCGAAATCGATTGCGCCGATTGCCACGGCACTGCCAAGAGCTACCCCACGCTGCACACCTCAGGCCCCGCTGCGCGCCCCGGCGGCATGGACATGAGCCTCCTCAAAACCCAAGACGGCCGCCGCCGCTTTGAATGGCGCGACGGCAAGCTCTATCAGCGCTCCGCGCTCGACCCCAACAAAGAATGGGAAATGAGCCTGGTGAAAGACACGGTGAATCCCGATCACCCGAAATACAACCAGAAAGCGGCCCGCGCCAAACTCATGGCCGCGGGCGAAGCAGGCCGCAACGGCGAGTGGGGCCCGGGCGTGGGCGAGCTTGCGCATGACAACGACAAGATGACCTGCTTCACCTGCCATCTTTCCTGGACCACCACCTGCGCCGGCTGTCACCTGCCGATTCAAGCCAACTGGAAAACCGAGCGCCATCACTACGAAGGCGGCGAGACCCGCAACTACGCCACCTACAACCCGCAAGTGGCGCGCGACGATGCCTTCCAGCTGGGCCGCCACGGCCCGGTGAAAAATGCCCGTATCACCCCGGTGCGCTCCAGCTCGGCGCTGGTGCTCTCGTCGATGAACAATAACCGCGAGCGCATCTACATCCAGCAGCCGCCGATCGCGGCCAGCGGCTTTTCGTCCCAGGCCTTCGCGCCGCATTACCCGCACACCGAGCGCAAGGAAGAAACCAAAACCTGCACCGACTGCCATTTGTCGAAAGACAACGACAACAACGCGATCATGGCGCAGCTGCTGCTTCAGGGCACCAACTTCCTGAATTTCGTTGGCTTCAATGCGTGGCTCGGTGAAGCAGGGCACATCGAAGCCGTGCAAGTCACCGAATGGGAAGAGCCGCAGGCGGTGATCGGCAGCTATCTGC
>JBEAUN010000237.1:0-3066 GCA_041161415.1 Pseudomonadota bacterium
CTGCATGACAACCCGCATCTGACCCACTTTCCCAAAGCGCTGGTAAGCCTGATGCGCAGCCGCGAGGTAGAAGTTTCCTGCCACAACACCGGCATCCACCCGGGCGAGCAGGACGCCATCATGCGCCGCATCTCCGGCGAGCTGCCGCGCGGCCAAGCTCCGCTCGAAAGAGCCTTGGCGTCGGCCACCTTGTCGCGCTCGCTGCCGATTGGCATCCCGGGTCGCAGCAGCTCGCACGATCGGCTCTCACCGAGCGAGACTGAATCTTTATTCAAATCCGGGCATGAGGTGATGTCCTCCTCGGTGAAGGAAAAAATCAGCGCCCTGCAGCGCAGTCAGAGCAGCTCCGGCAGCTTCGACCCGAGCCTGTGGCGGCCGCGTAATCACAATCCGATGTAACTTCGACCGCGTAGCGGAACAAAGCCTGAGCGATCGCTACTGAGTCGCTCGGACCTTATTTGCGCGCTCAAAGCCATGCCGATTCAACCGACCTCAGGCCGCCCTGCCACACCGCCGTCGCAGCCCATTTCTCACGCAGCAGCAGCCGACATCGAAGCGCTGCGACAAGCCGTCCAAGCCTCCCCCCAAAGCGCCGCCGCGCATGAAGCGCTTGGGCTCGCGCTGTGGGCACACGGCCACACCGCCCCGGCGCTGGATCATTTCGAAACGGCATTACGGCACGATCCGCTCCGACTCGAGGCGATTCTCGCGATCGGCGAAATTTTCATGATCGAGGGTGAGACAGATCAGGTGATCGAGATCATGGGGGAACATCTGCTGGCTGCTCTGCGCAGATTGAGCGCCAACACGCAAGAGCTGATTGACTTCCATCGCGCTCTACCCGAACGACTCGGCAATCGCTTTCCACCCACAGAAAAGAATGAAGTACTCGAGAAGATCGCAGGCTATATGCTCGAAGAAGGCGATCAGCTGCTGCGAAACGGCCAGCCCCATCTCGCAATCGACGTACTCAAATCAGTCAGTGACATTAACCCCCACCACCTTGGAAGCAGCCACTTGCTGGGGGACGCCTATCTTGCCACCGGCCAAATGGCACTTGCCTGCCACGCTTTTGAGCAGTGCGCGACACGCGAGCCGACTGCGGAGCAATTCATCCACAATGCGCGCATCGCCGGCTTCAAGCTGCTTGCAGCCCATGCCGCCGGCTATGCGCTTTTACTGTTTCGGGCAGCCTGGTCGCGGGCGCAGGAATTTAATTTACCCCGCGAGCAGATCGCCATGCTTTTGGTCGATCTGGCCCGCTCCGAGATTGCCGCCGGCAGCACACTCGACGCCCTGCAATCTTTGAATGCCGCGATCAGACTGCATCCGATGCCGGCTGCGCTCATTCAGCGCGGGCTGATTTACCTTGGCCTGGGTGAAAATCTGGCAGCGTGGGAAGATTTTGACAAAGCCCTACCGGCACTGACCCTGTTGGGTAATCACAGCGAGGTTTATCAGGTCGCCCACATGCTGATGGGGCTCGCACCCCTCTCACCCAAACCGATTCGCTGGGCGGCAGAAAGCGCGATTTTGCTCGGCCGTCTGGATGAAGCGAAAACACACTTCAAAGCGCTTTTGCAGCGAGAAATGGATAAACGCGGTGCGCAGATCGGGCTGCTCCGCATTCGGCTGGCAAGCGGTGGACTAAGGAGTGCGCGAGCTGCGTTTTGCAAGATGGCGGATCATGATTACGCTCACCACGAATCTAATTTCTGGGCCGCGAAATCAAGCTTGATAGAAGCCTCTCAATCGCCGGATGAGGCCCGTGCCCGAACATTGCGTGAAGAGGCCTTGATGTACGCGCGTCGGGCGTTGGTGGCAACGCCGGAATCATTGTCTTCAAAAAGCCTCGCGGCAGATGCACTGCTGGCGGTAGGCAAATTTGAACAGGCGCTCAAAGGCGTTAAGGAAATCCAGGATCAACTGCCCGCGCAAACTCTGAAAATTAGCGCGAGCGCGCCTTTAATGACCACCCGAGCCCTGCTCGAAGACCGGGTCAACAAGCACGCCGAGGCGCTTCACACCACGCTCAATCCCGCTTTCCCTGCGCAGGCTCCCATTTGGAAAGACCTGGTGCAGCGCTCTGTGGTGTCACTCACCCTGGCCCGTCAGCACAGCGCTGATGCGACCGACAGCGACGCCGCCAGTGTGGATTCAGCGTGAATTAATTGCTTGGCCAAATGATCGAGGGTGGCGATAGTGAGCGCAGGCTGGCAACGCGCTCACCTCATGACTGCACACAAGCAAACCGATCAAAGTCTTCACACGCGACGCCGCCTTTTGGCCGGCGTGCCGATCGTGCTCACCCTGGCCGCGCGGCCGGTGCTGGGCGCGCAGTGCATCAGCCCGTCGCAAACCCTCTCCGGCGCCTTGAGTCACCCGGGCGCGAAGGTGGGCGACTGCAATGGCCGCGCGGCGAGTTTTTATCTTCTCAATCCTGAGAGCTGGGGGCTCGCTTTCCCCCTGCCCACCACGCTTTTTTACAGCGTGTTTTATCGCCCCGCCGGCACCACGTTGTTTGTGCATCCGGGCGGCACCTCCTTCACCTTTCTTGAGGTGCTGGCCGCCCACACCGGCCCCGCTCCCGACCCGAGCGAGATCGGCTTTCATATCGTGGGCGCGTATCTCAACATCGCCGCCGGACTGATCGACACGCTCGCCATCGATACGCCGCAACTGCTGCAGATCTGGACGCAATACATCACCCAGGGGTTTTATCTGCCCTTCCCGTGGAACCCGGCGATCAAGTGGTATGAAACCGAAATCGTGGCTTACCTCGTCAATAACGCAATCGCACCATGAGTGATGTTGAAATTGATGCGTCGCTCCTGATGGCGCGCTTTGCCGATGGCACCGTGGTGTTCGACATGTTGAGCGGTGACACGCATTGGTTGCCCCAGCACGCTGTCGATGACATTGTCATTCAATCGCAACCCACCCCTGCGTAACACAGGCTTTGGCGGATGAGCCTTCAAAGCATCACGCTTCGCACCGGGCCGTTGGTGTGCCGCATTCACTCAAACCTGCCGGAGATCTGGCAGGCTATCGCCACGCTCTATGAAG
>JBEAUN010000244.1:0-5244 GCA_041161415.1 Pseudomonadota bacterium
CTCATACACCGTGACCCGTGGATAAAGCCAGCTGCCCGCCCCAATCGACGCGCCCTGCCCCACCACCACGCCTGCGCCAATCACCACGCCTTCGCCCAAGCGCACATCCGGGCCGATCACGGCATGCGGGCCGATCGAGACACTGTCGGGCACCAACGATTCCACCACGGCAGTCGGGTGAATACCCGGCGAGGGCACCACACGGGGGTTGAAGAGCTGCGCCACACGGGCGAAGTATTCATACGGTGCGGGGGCGATGATCGCATTCCCCGCAAAACCTGCCGCGCTCGCTTCATCCAGAATCACCGCGCCGGCGCGGGTGGCGGCGAGCTTGGCAGCGTACTTGCGATTCGCCAGAAAGCTGATTTCCTGCGGGCCGGCGGCCTCAAGTGTGCCGACCTGAACGACCCGATAGCCACCCTCACCCTGAAGGCGGCCACCGAGTGCAGCGATGATATCGACAAGAGAAAGCCCGGCGACCGATGCGCTCATGAAACGGCTTACTTGAAAGCCGGGGCAGAGGGCAGTGTTGGGCCGCTCTGCGCGCCCTCGGCCAGTGCCTTGATCACCTTGTCGGTGATATCAATGCGCGGCGAGGCCCACACCGCCTCCTGGAAGACGATGTCGAGCTTTTCGGCTTCGGCGATGGACTTGATTACCTTGTTGGCGCGCTCCAACACCGCGGAGAGCTCTTCATTGCGGCGCTGATTGATATCCTCGCGGAATTCACGGGATTTGCGCTGGAAATCGCGCTCCATTTCGCGCAACTCGCGCTCCTTATTTCGGCGCTCAGCATCGGGCAGCGTGGCAGAATTTTTCTCCACGCTCTCTTGCAAGGCTTGCAGCGAACGTGATGTTTTTTGTAACTCAGCCTCGCGCTTTTCGAATTCTTTCTCGATCTTTTTGAGCGCGCGCTGAGCAGGGGCTGAATCCTTGAAGATACGCTCGGTATTCACAAAACCGATCTTGCCTTCTGCCGCGGCACTGAGCACCGGGGCGCTCATCATGAGCGCCACCGCAAGCTTAATGAAAGTGTGTTTCACGCCGGATTTCTCCCAAAAACATGGCTCGCCAAAGGCACCCAGCCCGGGCGATCATCAAACGAACATCAGAATATCGTACCCAACTGGAACTGGAAACGCTGCAAACGATCTTCCGGCTCTTTCTTGAGCGGTTGAGCAAAGCTGAATTTCAGTGGGCCAATCGGCGAGGACCACGCAAGCGCCACCCCGGCACTGGACCGCAAATCGGTGAGTTTCAGCTTCTCGCCCAACTGCCACACCTGCCCCATATCGATGAAGGTGCTCAGGCGCACGGATTTATCCGCGCCCGAGCCGGGGAAGGGAAAGAGCAGCTCCACGCTGCCATTCAACTTGCGGTTGCCGCCCAAGGCGCCATCGGTGCGCGTATCACGCGGCCCCAGCGAGCTTTGCTCAAAGCCGCGCAGCGAGCCGATGCCGCCCACATAGAAATTCTTGAAGAACGGTAGCTCGCTGCTGCCGATGCCATCGGCATAGCCCGCTTCGCCATTGAGCATGAGCGTGAGCGAGCGGCTCAACGCAAAGAAGCGCTGGTGCTGGTAAGTCAAGCGGTAGTAATGCAGATTGCCCCCAGGCAAGGCCAGCTCGCCATAGGCCCGCTGGTAGGTGCCCTTGGTGGGGTAAATCACGCTGTCGCGGCCATCTTTCGCCCAGCCCAGCGTCGCCAGCACAGTGCGGGTGGTATCGCCCACCTTATCCACGAAATCGATATAGGCCTGCGGGCTTAACTCTCGATCGACTGTGATCTGGGTGCGATCAATCGACAAGCCAAAGCTCACATAATCATCTTCCGAAATCGGCAAGCCCCAGCGCAGCCCGCCACCCACGGAGGAGGTGGAGTAATTGCCGACAGACAACGAAGTAGGATCGACATTCCGCTTGTAAATATCAAAGCCCTGGCTCACGCCATCCGTGGTGAAATAGGGATCCGTGAAGGACAACGAATAGGTCTGGTTGATTTTGCCGGTATTGACCTGGGCCGATAGCGCCTTGCCGGTGCCGAAGATATTGCTTTTTGAGATCGCGGTGGAGAGCACCAGCTTTTCAGAACTGGAAAACCCTGCGCCAAGCTGGATGTTGCCGGTGGCTTTTTCCTTAACCTTGAAATTCACATCCACCTGATCGGTGGTGCCCGTCACTGGGGCGGAATCCACCGAGACTTCCTCGAAATAACCCAGCCGGTCGATCCGCGTGCGGGATTTGGCGATGGCTTGTGCGTCATACCAGGCGGCTTCCATTTGCCGCACTTCACGGCGAATGACTTCATCGCGGGTGCTGGAATTGCCGGCGATATTGATATTACGCACATACACCCGGCGACCCGGGTCGAGGTAGATGGTGAAAGCCACCAGCCGCTTTTCTTTGTCCACCTCCGGCGCGGCGTTTACATTGGCAAAAGCATAGCCTTCATTGCCCAGGCGATCGGAGATTAACTTGGTGGTTTCGGTGAGTCGATCGCGCGAAAACACCTCGCCCGGCTTGATTTTCACCATTTTGCGAAGCTCGTCTTCCGGCACCAACATCTCGCCCGCCAGCTTGACGGAGGACACTGTGTATTTTTCGCCTTCCAGAATCGAGATGGTGATGTAAATATCCTGCTTGTCCGGGGTGATCTGCACTTGGGTCGATTCGATGTTGAAATCGAGATACCCGCGGTTTTGGTAAAAGGCGCGCAGAGACTCCAGATCAGCGGCAAGCTTTTGCTTGGAATATTGATCGTTCTTGCTGTACCAGGTGAAAAGGCCTGGCGAGCGCAGGGTGATTTCGTTCAGCAAATCCTGTTCAGAAAACGCCTGATTGCCGACGATGTTGATTTTGCGAATGCGGGCCACTTCACCCTCTTCCACCTGGAAGCTGATCGCCGCGCGATTGCGCTCAAGCGGCGTGACGGTGGTGGTGATTTTCACCCCATACAGCCCGCGGGAGAGATACTGTCGCTTCAATTCCTGCTCGGCTTTATCGAGCAAGGCGCGATCAAAAATGCGCGATTCACCCAGGCCGATTTCCTTCAAGCCGCGGCGCAGTTGCTCCTTGTCAAATTCCTTCACGCCCTCGAATTCAATCGAGGCGATGGCTTGGCGCTCTTCCAACAGCACCACAAGCACACCATTTTCATGCTCGATGCGAACATCCTTGAAGAAGCCGGTGGCAAACAAGGCCTTGATGGCAGCTGCGGCTTTATCTTCGGAGAAGGTGTCACCCACCCGCACAGGCAAATAGCTGAACACCGTGCCTGGCTCAGTGCGCTGCGCGCCTTCT
The DNA here is from genome assembly GCA_041161415.1 of Pseudomonadota bacterium. Lineage (GTDB taxonomy): Bacteria > Pseudomonadota > Gammaproteobacteria > Burkholderiales > Rhodocyclaceae > JBEAUN01. The sequence goes on from JBEAUN010000244.1 coordinate 3,300, forward strand.
ACACGGATATCTTTCACCGTAAATGGCGCAAATTCAGAGCCGCCGGCGGCCCACGCTGCGCCCCCGTGCATGCCAAAGCAAAGCGATGCGATGAGGACGCCGATTGTTTTTTTCTTCATGAATTTCAGCCGGAGAATCCTAGCAGGCGGTGGATATCGTTGTAGAGGGCAAATGACATGAGCATAAAAAGCAGCGCTATACCGATCTTTTGCCCCAGCTCCATCACCCGCTCGGAAACGGGGCTGCCTTTGATAATTTCGGCCAAATAATACATCAAATGCCCCCCATCCAGCATCGGGATGGGCAAGAGGTTCACGATGCCAAGGCTAATGCTCACCAGCGCAATGAATTTGATATAAGTGCTCGGCCCCATGGCAGCACTGCGGCCGGCATAATCGGCAATCGCCACCGGACCGGAAAGATTGCGCCAGGAGACTTCACCCCACACCATCTTCCACATCACGGAGAGGCTCAAGCGGGTGGTATCCCAGGTCATGACCGCCGACTGCACCGCGGCATCGAGCGGGTTGTAGTGCACTGTCACGAGATTTTTTGAGGGCCCCTTCGCGGGCTTGGGCGAGAGCCCAATGCGGCCGATCTTCTTGCCGCCGGCCTCGACCTCGGCCACCGCGACTGTGGTTTCAATCCGGCTGCCATCGCGGGTGTAATGCAGCGCAATCACTTGGCCAGGATGGGCGCGTACTGTCTCAACCAGCTCCGCCCAATGCGTGATACGCCGATCGGCGAGCTGCTCGATCAGATCGCCCTCGCGCAGCCCAGCCTTGTCCGCCGCCCCGCCCGACTCCACGCCGCCCACCACAGGGGGCAAAGGCATCCGCTCAGGCACCAGCCCCAGCGCCGAGAGGAAATCACGGTCCAGGTGATCGCGATCAACGCTTGATAAATCCAGCGACACCTCGCGCTCAGCGCCATTCGGGCTCACCACCACCACCGAGGCGCGATTGCCACCCAGCGCCACCTCAAGAATCTGCAGCCGGAAAGCCTGCCAGGTGGCAACCTGCTGATCCCCCACCCGCACCACGCGATCACCACGAGAGAATCCGGCCACGGCCGCGGGGCTATCAGCCAGCGGGGCATCGACCACGGGCTTCAATTCATCCACCCCGGCCATGAACACCACCCAATACACCGCCAGCGCCAACAAAAAATTGGCAATCGGCCCAGCCGCCACAATGGCAAAGCGCTTACCCACTGTCTGACGATTGAATGAGCGCGGCAGATCGGCTTGCGCCACCTCGCCCTCTCGCTCATCGAGCATCTTCACATAGCCGCCCAGCGGCAAGGCGCACACCACAAATTCCGTATCATCCGCGCCGAAGCGCTTGGAATAGATCGGCTTGCCAAAACCAACGGCAAAGCGCAGCACCTTCACGCCGCATTTTCGCGCCACCCAAAAATGGCCGAATTCATGCACGACGATCAGCACCGCCAGGGCGATCAGAAAAAACGTGAGAGTCCAGAGGATATTCATGACGCGTAGTGTATCCGACTGCGCGGGGCAATCGAAGAGGGATTGGGCACCACCCAGGGCCGGAGCATCAAAAGCCGCATCATCACAATCAGTTGGCAGAGCCGAGCGCGTGGGCCGCGTGCGCGCGCTCTTCCCCATCCCTTTCCCGCAAACGCTACCGTATGCACACGAACTTTTCGTTGGGCGATTTTGGTTCTTGGTGCCTTGTGTTTGTGTCGATGAGAGGGGTTGGTCGGGAGTCCGCCCCGACGGCCGGATCCCTTTTTTTGCTTGCCCAAAAAAAGGAATCAAAAAAAGGGCACCCCGACCCGTTCGGCCCCCTTCGGGGGCTGCCCTGCGCTACTCGTCGGGGCGGGCGGGGTGCGCAAACTCGGCCCTTCGGGCCTCAGACAAGCGCACCCCGAAACCCCCGCCCCGCCTGCGTTGCTCGGCTCACTCCACGGGGACCCCGGG
>JBEAUN010000274.1:0-3148 GCA_041161415.1 Pseudomonadota bacterium
CGCGCACAGCCGGCGCCCAGTCGGCACAGCAAAAAGGCGCACGCGAAAGATCAAGCACTGCGCGGTGGTAGGCCTGCGAGCTCAAAAGCTCAAGCAGTGCGTCGATAAAGGCCGCCGCCCGCGTGGTGGAAAGCAGCCAGCCGGTTTCATCTGCCGCCTCGATGCCTTGCAAGGACAACGCCGAGCGCGCCCGGCGCGCCGCCAGCCGATCAGAGGCAATCAGCGCCACCGATTTAGCCCCCCTTTCGAGCGCTTGGCGCACCGCCAAGGCCACATTGGCGGCTTCTTCATGCAAGCTTGCCGCGGAGAGGAAGCTCACCCGATCGGCCAGCGCACTGCTGGGGTGCGCCCTGGCTAATTGCCTTGCGCGCTCAATCGGCGGCGCCTCGGGCGCCACTGGCCAGGCGGCAAACAGTGTGGCGAGCAAGGCCTCCTCGGTGCCGGCGCGCTTGGGCAGAAAAACATGCACTTCGGTTTTTTTGGCAAGCGCCTCGACAAAGCGATGCTCGGTGGCCGACAACGCGCCATCGCACATCAAAAAAACCGGCACCTCAACCGGCGCTGCTTCCACCACCTCAAGGAGCGCCTGCTGCAAGGCCGCGGCCAGCGAGGGCAGCCCTTCGCGATCGGCCTGCCACAAGGCATGAACAAAGCGCGCTTCAAAGCTTAATGACTCGCATGGCAGGGCGTCATAGCCTGCGGCCAGACGGTGGGCGAGTGCTTCATGGGTGGGGGGCAGGCTCACCCCGCGCTCGGTGAGCTCATCGAATAACTGCGCGAGCTCGCTGGTGATCTGCCACAGCCCCTGCGATTTAAAAAGCGACTGGCCGCGCAGCACCTCGAAGAGCCGCATCTGCCGGGCGCAATCGCTGTCTTTGTGGATATTGGCCAGCGATGCGGCCGCCACGCCGGTGAGGGTGTAAAGCTTGGGCATCCAAAGCGGTGCGCCATGCAACACCCCCAGGGCACGGCGCGTGGCCGGGGCTATATGCTGATTGGGTAACAGAAAACAGACGCCGGATAAATCCGGCAGAAAGCGCGCAGCAGCGCTCAGCACATGGCGCGCACAGGCCTCCAGAAACCCCGGCCCCGGCGAGATGGCATGAACCTGCAAGCCGGCTTGCGGCCCGATACTGTTTCACTCGTGCCGCAAGCCGGCTTGCGCTCAATCAGCGTTCCAGCATGTCGAGCTTGTCTTTGACCTTGGCCCATTCGTCGGCATCGGGCAGCGGGTCCTTGCGCTCGACGATCGGCTTCCAGCCGGCTTGAGACAGCTCGGCATTGAGGGCGATGAAATGCTGCTGGTTTTCCGGCACATCATCTTCGGCGTAGATGGCTTCCACCGGGCACTCGGCCACGCACAGCGTGCAGTCGATGCACTCATCGGGGTCGATGACGAGGAAATTCGGGCCTTCGCGGAAACAGTCGACCGGGCACACATCAACGCAATCGGTGTATTTGCACTTGATGCAGGATTCGGTAACGACATAAGTCATTTGGGATTCTCCAGAAACAGCGCCCTTTGGGCAGGCGTCATAAAGGCGCGAATATTACCGCAAATTAAGGCGGAATCCGTGGGCTTTATGACGCTTGGCCGATGTCGGCGGGCAGGGGAGGGCGGCGCGATTGCGCCGCCGGGGCTTAGTCGATCAGCCGGGCGTAGAGGTCATGCACATCGCAATCGGTGATGCGCACTTTGGCGAATTCGCCGACTTCAAGATGCTGGGCTTCGGGGATGATCACCAGGCCGTCGATTTCCGGTGCATCGGCTGGCGAGCGGGCAATCGCGCCGTCTTCATCAATGTCATCGACCAGCACGGTGATCTCGCGGTCGATCCAGCGTTCCAGGCGCTGGGTGCTGATGTCTTCCTGAAACTCCATCAGCCGCTGGCGGCGCTCTTCGCGCACTTCATCGGGTACTTGATCGGGCAGCGCATTGGCCGTTGCGCCTTCGACTGGCGAGTAGGCAAAGCAGCCCACGCGGTCGAGCTTGGCTTCTTCAAGGAACGAGAGCAGTTCTTCGAATTCTTGTTCCGTTTCGCCGGGAAAGCCGGCGATGAAGGTGGAGCGAATGGTGATATCCGGGCACACCTCGCGCCAAGCGCGGATGCGCTCGAGATTATTTTCCGCGCTGGCCGGGCGCTTCATCGCCTTGAGAATGCGCGGGCTGGCATGCTGGAAGGGCACATCGAGATATGGCAACACTTTGCCTTCCGCCATCAGCGGGATGAGCTCATCGACATGCGGGTAGGGATAGACGTAATGCAGTCGCACCCAGATGCCGAGCTCGCTTAAGCCCTGGCATAGGTCATAAAGCCGCGTCTTCACTGGCCGGCCGCCCCAAAAGCCGGTGCGGTATTTCACATCCACGCCATAGGCGCTGGTGTCCTGCGAGATCACCAAGAGCTCTTTAACGCCAGCTTGGGCGAGGCTTTCCGCTTCGCGCAGCACCTCGCCAATCGGGCGGCTCACCAGATCGCCGCGCATCGAGGGGATGATGCAAAAGGTGCAGCGGTGATTACAGCCTTCGGAAATTTTGAGATAAGCATAATGACGCGGCGTGAGGCGAATGCCTTGCGGCGGCACCAGATCGACAAAAGGATCATGCGGCTTAGGCAGATGCGCATGCACCACTTCCATCACTTCATCTGCGGCATGCGGGCCGGTGACGGCGAGCACCTTGGGGTGGGTTTGCTGCACGATGTCGCCCTTGGCGCCCAAGCAGCCGGTGACGATCACGCGGCCGTTTTCAGCCAGCGCTTCGCCGATGGCGTCGAGCGACTCTTCCACCGCGGCATCGATAAAGCCGCAGGTGTTGACCACCACCAGATCGGAATCCTGATAGCTGCCGGAGATCTCATAGCCTTCGGCGCGCAGTTTGGTGAGGATGTGCTCGGAATCAACCGTGGCTTTAGGGCAGCCCAGGGAGACAAAGCCGACGGTGGGAGTCTTGGATTTCATTGCCGAAGAGGGGAAGAAAAAGGCGCGATTATCCTTGATTCAGGCTCGCCGCGCAGCCCGCTCGTCAAAGACGGCAGGGCCGGAGCATCAAAACTCGTTCACGCTCAGGCACCTACCACGGGCTGTTGTAAACAGCCAGGAAATCGTGTCCACTCTCGGATTTTTTCCACGAGAGATGACCGACAAG
>JBEAUN010000296.1:0-2705 GCA_041161415.1 Pseudomonadota bacterium
CTCCCCACCGTCAGCATCGAGGGTGATCTCGTTCGCGCTGGTTTTTTTATTCCACCCCATGCCAATACCACTGTCACCCTCGCCGATGCGGTTGCGGTGCGAGAGCTTTTCCGCAACTACCCGGATTGGCGAGGCGATCACCCCTGGCCTGACATCCTGAACGAGGGGCACAGCGCGCAGTGTTTCTTCGGCTGCATCGCGCTGATGCGCTTGGGCATGATTGACGGGCCCGTCAACGAGGTGGACCTCAATTGCAAGCTTTGGCTGAGAAAATTCATCCTACATGCCACCGAGCCTGATTTTGCCAGCATGCCCGGCGCGATTTCGATTGCCAGTCGACTGGAATATCTTATCAACGCAGGCGCGGAGATTGATGACCCCAAATTTATCTGGGATGCAGCCATTGCAAGAAGCGCGACAACCCTGCCAGCCCTGATTAGACTGGGCGCTGATGTGCATGCAGAAGACGACGAGAGCCACACCGCCCTCCACCGAGCCTGCGCGGAAAGCAACCCAGACGCGCTCGAGAGGCTCATCCTGGTCGGAGGCGATATCGGCCGGCACTCTTCCGACCCAGATATCGGCACACCGCTGATGGTCGCCTGCAGCTTAGGGGACAAATTCATGGCCACCGTGCTGATTGACAACGGTGCCAACCTGCATGACGGCCCAAACGGCCAAACACCGTTGCACAAAGCCGCTGCGATGGGTCACCTGACGACCATGGAGCTCCTGCTCTCCGAATACGCAAACCCGAATTGCACGAGCGCCGATGGCAACACACCGTTCCATGAGCTCAGCGATTTGGGCTGCGCCGACCCTTATGACACGATCGAACTGCTGAGCCGCTGGGGCGCCTCCCCCAACATGCTAAATAGCGCCGGCAACACGCCGCTTCATGTGTACTCCGGAAATGGCGACACGGATTGCCTGCTGGCTTTGCTGAGCTGCCCTGATGTCACGATCGACGCACAAAACAATGCAGGTCAGACAGCGCTGCACATCGCCGCTCGAAGGGGATTCTACGAAATCTGCCAGGCACTATTGTCGGAAGGCGCCAACCCCGCCATACCCGACCTGACGGGCGCAACCGCCGTATCGCAGGCCACGGACGCCGTGAGGCCATTGCTGACTCACCAACCGGAGACGGCACTCAGCAGCAACGGACGCGGATAGCGCAATCGGCGGGCGACGGTGCAGCGTGTGCGCGGCAAATCACCGAGAGTCATATACCTATTCCCGCTTCAGGGTTGAGGCCGCCCCCCCAAACAGAGGATAATGCCGCCCTCGCCTATTGCGCACTTCGCGCCTCGCGCCTGATGACTGCCTATTTGCTGCTGATCCTGAGCACGGTGCTCGTGAATAACGTGGTGCTGGTCCGCATCCTGGGCTTGTGCCCTTTCATGGGGGTCTCCAAGAAGCTGGAGACCGCCGTGGGCATGGGCGCGGCCACTACCTTTGTGCTGACGCTGGGCACCGGCACCAGTTACGTCATCGACACCTGGCTGCTTTCCCCCTTTGACCTTGGGTATCTTCGCACGCTCGCTTTCATCATCACCATCGCGGCGATTGTGCAGCTCACTGAGCTGGTGATTCAAAAAACCAGCCCGGTGCTGCATCAGGTGCTGGGTATTTACCTGCCGCTCATCACCACCAACTGCGCGGTACTGGGCATTCCGCTGTTGTCGGTCGCGCTCAAGTATTCGCTGCTGGAGTCCTTGCTGTTTGGCTTTGGCAGCGCGGTTGGTTTTTCCCTTGCGCTGGTGTTGTTCGCCAGCGTGCGCGAACGGCTTGATGGCGCCGATGTGCCGTTGCCCTTTCGCGGCACCGCGATTGCGTTTATCACCGCGGGCATCATGAGCCTGGCCTTCATGGGCTTTGCCGGACTGGATCGCTTGCGATGATCGAAAGCTTGCTCATCATGGCGCTGGGGGCTGTGGTGCTGGGCGCAGCACTCGGCTTTGCGGCGATCAAATTCAAGGTCGAAGGCGACCCGCTGGTCGACAAGATCGACGCTATCTTGCCGCAGACTCAATGCGGCCAGTGCAGCTACCCGGGCTGCCGGCCTTATGCCACGGCAATCGCCAAGGGCGAGGCCGACATCAACCAATGCCCCCCGGGCGGCGAAGAAGGCATCCGCAAACTCGCTGATCTTCTGGGCCGCGAATTCAAGCCGCTCAATGCCGAACACGGCGTGGAGAAACCCAAATCGGTGGCGCTGATCGATGAATCCACCTGCATCGGCTGCACGCTTTGCATCCAGGCCTGCCCGGTGGATGCCATCATCGGCGCCGCGAAGCAAATGCACACCATCGTCGAGCCGCTTTGCACCGGCTGCGAGCTGTGTGTGGCGCCCTGCCCGGTGGATTGCATTTCCATGGTGCCGGTGGGCGAGACTGTCGAAACCTGGAAATGGCGTTATCCGGTGATCCCCCTCAAACCGGCGGTATCAGCATGATCAGCCAGCTTTTCAAATTCCACGGCGGGGTGAAGCCGCCCACACACAAAACCGAATCCACCACCCGCCCGATTGCGGTGGCGCCTTTGGCGAAAGTGTATGTGGTGCCACTGCACCAGAGCATCGGCGGCACGCCGCGCCCTTTAGTGGCTGCGGGTGATTTGGTGAAAAAAGGCCAGCGTATTGGCGCCGCCGATGGCAATGTTTCAGCCGCTGTTCACGCGCCCACTTCGGGCCGTGTGCTGGC
>JBEAUN010000096.1:0-2964 GCA_041161415.1 Pseudomonadota bacterium
AAACCCACAATGAACCCCACCCTTGCTTCCCCCCTGACAAGGGGGGACCGAGGGGGGTTGCCTTGCGGTGACGAATCTAACCTCGCTATTTTCATCAGGGGCCGTATAGGCGCGGATTGCCCAATCATCACACCCTCACCTCTTCAACACCGACCACCGCGCCTTTAACCGCCGCGTCATGAAATCCACCCAGGGCAGTGGATCACTGGCCCGCCACCACGCATCCACCACCCTCGCCCCAGCAAAGCCGGACTCATGCGCCATGCCCTGTGTCTGCGCCGACCAGCGATCGATCAAGGGCTCGCGCCACACCCGCCGCGGCACTGTCTGCTGCACCCGTGGCAACGGCAAACCCAGCTCAAAGCAATACGCCAAATAAGGCAGATTCACGCCATTGATCACCGCCACCTCATGCTGAAAATCCGTTCGACCAATCGTGGGCTCGATCATATAAAACCGCCCGTCCCGCCGATCGCGCTTGAATTCCATGCCCGCCATCCCCACCACACCCGTCTCGCGGAAAAACTTGGCCGTCACACTCGAGAGCTCAGCATGCACCTCTGGCGCCGCCACGCAGCTTGCAGTGCCGCCCACATGCGGCGGCCAGGCGCGAATCTTCCGCCCGGTGAAAGAAGCGAGCGGCGCATCCACCGTATTCGCGGCGTATTGCAAACAAAAGAAGATGTCATTGTCATTACCATCGATCCACTGCTGCACCACCATGTTCGGGCACACCGGCTCGATCTCTTGATAGAGCCTCGCCACCTCCTCAGGGCTGCCCACCACATAAGCCTTTTTGAATCGCGCACCATAGCGATAATCCTTCGCGGCGGGCTTTAACACGCAGGGAAATTTGAGCTTTCCCAACCGCGGCAGATCAAGCCGCGAGCGCAATTCCACAAACGGCGGAATCGGCGCACGCAGCGCTTCCGCCAAATGCTGAAAGCCCGCCTTGTGCGTGAGCGCAGTCACCCGCTGTTGAGGCGGCAAGCGCAGCCGCACGCGCCCCGCGAGCCGCTCGCGGTGGGCGGATATGGAAATCACACTCGCCTCTTCAGTTAAAAACACCACCGGCGGCTCGTGATCGTGCGCCACGATGCGCAGCAATTCATCCACCAGCGCCCCACCCTCTTTTGAAGCCAAGCGCTCAAACCGCGCAAAGCGAGAACGCGCCGGCGGCGAGCCTGCTCTCATTGCCGCTGAAGTCACCGGGACACCTGCGGCGCCTAAGCTCCTCACCAGGCCCAGCGCATTCAAGCCATCGCCCACCACCACCGCGCGCACACAGCCCAATTGCTTCAAAGCCGATTGCGCCACCATCGCCATCAAAGCCAATGCGCTTGTCATGCGGCCACCTTGCTCTGCACATAGCGAAACTTGCCCGACGGATCAGCATGCAGATAGGGCTTCGTCGCCACCTCCACCACCACGCCCTTGCCCAGGCGCGCGCAAAGCCCTTGCTGAATATCGCGTACGGTCTCCGCGGAGAAGCCCTCGCCTCTCACCACCTCCACCCGAGTGAGGGTGCGTGACTCCTGGATGATGCGAAATTGCGCCAGCCCGGGCATCTCGCGCAGCACATAAATCAGCGCCAAACCATGCATCACGGTGCCATCCTCCGCCACCACGAAATCTGTGCTGCGACCCTGGATTTCACGCAGCATCGGCAAACCGCGACCGCAAGCGCACTCGCCTTCATCGAGCACGCCGATATCGCCGGTGCGATAGCGAATGAACGGAAAATCGCCGCTGGCAAGATGCGTCACCACGATCTCACCCGCGCGGCCGGCAGGCAGCGGCCGGCCAGCGCCATCGACAATCTCGACGATCACATCCTCGGCCATGATGTGCATCCCGCCGCTCTTGCATTCATGCGCGAGAAAGCCGGCATCGCGTGCGCCATAGCCATTGGCCACCGCACACCCAAAGGCGCGCGAAATCACTTCGCGCTGGTTGTCATACAAACGCTCGGCAGTGACAAAGGCCACCTTCACCCCGGCATCCGCAAGCCGCCAGCCGCGATTAACGGCATGTCGCGCCAGCATGGCGAGCGCCGAAGGGTAACCAAACAACATCGCCGGCCGCTTTTGGGCAATGCGCGCCAAACACTCGGCCATGTGCCGCTCGGTGAGCGAAAAAGCCGGCATCAGCTCCGATCGCATCAGCCAATCGCGCACCCGGCGCAGGCCATCTTGCGCGCCCAATTCAATCGGCGAGCCCCACACCACAATCTCCGGATCGCCAATATCCACGCCCCACCAGCGAGTGGCCCGCCACTTGGCCGCAATATCATGCGCACGCCGCGAAGCACCCACAAAAAACCGCAACGGCTCACCGCTCGAGCCCCCGGTGGCGCAAGGCGAAAGCCCCCGCGCGCGCGAGGATTTCAACTGCCCAAGATGCGCGCGAATCGTCGCTTTATCGAGCAGCGGCAGCCGCGCAAGATCGGCGACTTGCTTGATCGACTTCACCTCCACGCCGAGGGTCTCGAAAAGCTGCCGGTAATACGGCACAGTCTTAGCCGCATGCACCAACAGCTCACGCAATCGCGCCACACGAAATTCCTCGATCTGATCGCGCGAACGCCACTGTGAATCCTCCAGCCGTTTCAACACCGCCAAGGTGCGATGACCCTTGGCCCACTCATGAAGCGGAAATAAAGCGCCAGAGACGAAGCGGGTGTACCAATCCATGAAAACCAAGCCCCCAAGTCAAGCGCGATCGCGCCTGCGTGCAATCAAAAACGGCAGGGAAAAAAATTACTGAAGAGGGGGTGAGGCGGGATTTGGGATCGGTGATCCGTACGCGTATAACCCAATGCACTCTGGCCGGCGTGTTTTTAGGCGTCACGTGGTCCGAAGCGAATGATGCCAAACACATCACGCAGCTCACCGAACGGCCACTCAAATCCCGCCGCCAGCGATGCCCCCCATCTCCCTCCCCTGACAAGGGGAGGGCCGGGGA
>JBEAUN010000019.1:0-6419 GCA_041161415.1 Pseudomonadota bacterium
CCTTCAAGCTGCCTTACGAGCCGGATTGGTGGCGTCTTGGGTCCTTCATCGGTGTCGCGGTGGTGGCGGTGGCAGTGGCGGGTTTTGCGGGCACGCGCGGCGCGCGGCGTGAGCCGGTGCAAAACAGCTTGCGGGCGGTGGCCTGATCTTTTTTGGAGTCCTCGATGGATGTCGTGTTGCTGATTTTGCTGGTGGTCACGCTGCTCGGGTTGGTGGCGGTGTTTCTCAAACTCTCGCGTTTGCCCCAGGGGGTGGAGAGCGCCATGGCGCAGCATCATCGCGATATGCTCAATGATCTGCGCGAGGGCCTGGCCACCCAAAGCGATCGCCAGATCACCGCGAATCATGATGCTGCCGAGCGGCTGCGCGCCGCAGTGAGCAGCGAGCTGGGGCTCTCCCGCCAGGCGCTCAGCGAAGGCCAGCTCACCACCCACGCCAAACTCGACGAAGCCCGCGGCGTGATGCTTGAGCAAACCTTGAAGACACTTTCAGAACACGCCAGAGCCGACCGGGAGCTCTTGCAAAGCGGGCTGGCGGCTGCCAGTGCGCATTTGAGCACGTCGATTCAAAGCCTGACTGCCGCGGTGAATGAAAAGCTGGAGATGATCAGCGGCCATGTGAATACGCGGCTCGATGAGGGTTTTAAGAAAACCAACGAGACCTTTGCCAATGTCATGGCGCGGCTCGCCACGATCGATGAGGCGCAGAAAAAAATCGACGGGCTGACCACTAATGTGGTGAGCCTGCAGCAGCTCCTGGGCGATAAAAAATCCCGCGGCGCATTTGGTGAGGTGCAGCTGGAAGCCCTGGTGCGCAATGCCCTGCCGCCCAGCGGCTATGAATTCCAGCCCACACTGCCCAATGGCATGCGCGCTGATTGTATTTTGAAGCTGCCTGCGCCCACGGGTGATGTGGTGGTGGACTCGAAATTTCCGCTGGAAAACTACCACCGCATGTTTGAGGAAAACGCGACCGAACCTGAGCGCAAGCAGGCCCAGTCGGCCTTTCGCAGTGATCTCAAAAAGCATATCGATGCGATCAGCAGCAAATACCTGATCCCGAATGTCACCTCCGATGGTGCGGTGATGTTCGTGCCAGCGGAGGCCGTGTTTGCGGAAATTCACGCCTATCACGCCGAGGTGGTGAATTACGCGCAGCAAAAGAGAGTCTGGATTGTGTCTCCGACTACGCTGATGGCGGTGCTGAATACCGCCCGCGCCGTGTTGAAGGATGTGGAAACCAGGAAGCAGATTCACCTCATCAAGGAAGCCCTGGGCAAGCTCTCTAAAGACTTCACTCGCTGGGACGAACGCATGGCCGCCCTGGCCCGCCATATCGAACAGGCGAGCAAGGATGTGCAGGATGTGCAGATCAGTAGCCGCAAGATTGCTGGGCAGTTTGCAAGGATTGAAGAGGTGCAGCTTCTGGATCAAGAGGATGAGCGGGCCAGGGTGGCGGTGGTTGGTGAGGGGCTCTGAACGGACCTCACCAGTCCGTTCTTATTAGGCGCGGTTTGTTGTATCGCTGCCCATTGCCAAGGCCTCTCCAGCCAGCGCGAAAACCTCTGGTAGAATCTTTCCACCGCAACCCCTGACACCCCATGGAACAGGCTATCGCCGAACTTGCCATCGTGGCACTGCCGATTGTGTTGGCGATCACCCTGCATGAAGCCGCGCATGGTTATGTGGCGCGGCATTTTGGCGACCCGACGGCCTGGCTTGCCGGGCGCATCAGCTTGAATCCGGTGCGCCACATCGACCCCTTCGGCACGATACTGGTGCCCTTGCTGATTTATTTTTCGTCTGCCGCGGTGGGTGGGCAGGGCTTGTTGTTTGGTTGGGCCAAGCCGGTGCCGGTGGATTTTTCCCGCTTGCGCCGGCCCAAGCAGGATATGTTGTGGGTGGCTGCGGCCGGGCCTTTCGCGAATATCTTGATGGCGCTGGGCTGGGCGCTGATTGCAAAGCTCAACGCCGTGTCGCCTGAAACGGGCTACAGCTTTGCGCTTTCAAAAATGGCGCTTGCCGGGATGCAGGTGAATGCGGTGCTGATGGTGCTGAACCTTCTGCCCATTCTGCCGCTCGATGGCGGGCGGATTGTGGAGAGCTTGGCGCCGCATCGGCTGGCATATCAGCTCTCAAGGCTTGAGCCCTACGGCTTTCCGATTTTGCTTTTGCTGCTTTTCACCGGCGTGCTCAATGCCATTTTGTGGCCGGGCGTGGCGTGGGTGATGTCAGTGCTGGCGCTCATTTTTGGTCTTCGGTAACAACACGAAAAAATGTATCAAGAACGCGTACTCTCCGGCATGCGCCCCACGGGCCGCTTGCATTTGGGCCACTACCATGGCGTGCTGAAAAACTGGGTGAAGCTCCAGGGCGAATACCCCTGCCTCTTTTTTGTGGCGGACTGGCACGCGCTCACCACCGATTACGATGCCCCGGGCAAGATCGAATCCGCCACCTGGGACATGCTCATCGATTGGCTTGCCGCCGGCGTCGACCCCTCCCAAGCCACGCTGTTCATTCAATCCCGCGTGCCTGAGCATGCCGAGCTGCATTTGCTGCTTTCGATGATGACGCCGCTGGGTTGGCTGGAGCGCGTGCCCACTTACAAAGACCAGCAGGAAAAGCTCACCCACAAGGATCTCTCCACCTATGGCTTTCTGGGATATCCGCTGCTCCAGGCCGCGGATATTCTCATCTACCGCGCCAACGCCGTGCCGGTGGGCGAAGACCAGGTGCCGCATGTGGAATTCACCCGCGAAGTGGCGCGGCGCTTCAATCACCTCTATGGCCGCGAGCCGGATTTTGAAGCCCGCGCCCGCGAGGCGGTGAAAAAGCTCGGTGCCAAGCGCGCCAAGCTTTATGAGGAGCTGCGCACCCGTTTCCAGCAAGAAGGCGATCACGCCGCGCTGGAGCAAGGCCACGCGCTGCTTGAGGAAGCGCAGAGCCTTTCGATGGGCGACCGCGAGCGGCTCTATGGCTTCCTGGAGGGCTCCTCGAAAATGATTCTGGTCGAGCCCGATGCCTTGCTCACCGAGGCCTCGCGCATGCCTGGGCTCGATGGGCAGAAGATGAGCAAATCCTACGGCAACACCATTTCGCTGCGCGAAGAGGCGGATGTCGTCACCAAAAAAATCCGCACCATGCAAACCGACCCGGCCCGCGTGCGCCGCTCGGATGTGGGCGAGCCGGATCGTTGCCCGGTGTGGCAGTTTCATGTGGTGTATTCCGATGAGCCCACCCGCGAGTGGGTGCAAAAAGGCTGCCGCAGCGCGGGCATCGGGTGTCTGGAATGCAAGCAGCCGGTGATCGAAGCGGTGCTGCGCGAGCAAGAGCCGATGTTTGAGCGCGCTCAGCCTTATCTGGATGACCCGACTTTGGTGCGAAACATCATCGCCGATGGCTGCGAGCGCGCCAGAAAGCTCGCCACCGAAACCATGCGCGATGTGCGCGAAGCCATGGGGCTGGATTACTCGTGACCCCCGAAGACGCCGCAGACAACCGCGAGCGCGACGCGGCTTTGGGCAGCCCGGCCCCAGAGGCGAGCGCCGCCGAGCGCCCCGCGCTGGCCCGGCTCTACGGCGAGCCGATGGTGGAATTGCCCAAAGACCTGTATATTCCGCCCCACGCGCTGGAAGTGATTCTCGATGCCTTCGAGGGGCCGCTTGATCTGCTGCTCTATCTCATCCGCCGCGCGAATATCAATATCCTCGATATCCCGATGGCGCCGCTCACGGCGCAGTATCTCGTGTATGTCGAAGACATGCGGCGCAGCAATCTTGAGCTCGCCGCAGAATATCTCCTGATGGCCGCGATGCTGCTTGAGATTAAATCGCGCATGCTCCTGCCGCGCCCGGCCGCGGTGGAAGAGAATGAGGAAGACCCGCGCGCCGAGCTGGTGCGCCGGCTGCTTGAATACGAGCAAATGAAACTCGCCGCCGCCAAGCTCGATGCGCTGCCGCAGGAAGGCCGCGATTTCGAGACAGTTAGCGTGTGGATTTCCCGCGAGCTGGTGGAGCGTCACCCGGATGTTTCGCTCAATGATCTTCAGGCCGCGTGGCTGTCCGTCATGAAGCGAGCGCGTGTCACGCAAAGCCACCGGGTGCGGCGCGAAGAATTATCGGTGCGCGAGCATATGTCGATCGTCTTGCGCAAATTAAAAGGCGCGGGCTTTGTGGCGTTTGAAAGCCTCTTCGATATCGCAGAAGGCGCCCCGGCGCTGGTGGTGACCTTCCTCGCGGTGCTGGAATTGGCGCGTGAAAATTTGATCGAGATCACCCAAGTCGATGCCTTTTCGCCCATTCACGTGAGAATCGCGGAGTCGCCCGAACATGAAGCCGCCTGAGATCGATGACACGCCAGCACACGCCGCGCCGCACCTTCATCTGGTGGGCGACACCGAGGACGCCGGCGGCCCGCTGCAGGCCACGCTAAGCCCCGAGCTTTGCAAGCGCGTGTTGGAAACCGCATTGCTTGCCGCGGCCGAACCGATTAATGTATCGGACTTGCGCAAGCTCTTTGAATCCGGCTTTGAGCTGCCGCCGGGTGCAGAGGAGATTCGTGCCTGGCTCGGTGAGCTTGCCGCAGAATGGTCGGGCCGGGGGGTGTTCCTCGCCCAGCTCTCAAGCGGCTATCGCTTCCAGACCCGGCCGGAGTATCAGGTGTATCTTGACCGGCTGAAAATGGAAAAGCCGCCAAAATACTCCCGTGCGGTGATGGAGACCTTGGCCATCATCGCCTATCGCCAGCCGGTGACCCGCGGCGATATTGAAGATGTGCGCGGGGTGGCAGTGTCGCCGAATATTCTCAAGACACTGGAATCCCGCGGCTGGGTGGATGCCGTGGGCCATCGCGATACGCCAGGCCGCCCGGCGCTGTATGCCACCACCAAGAAGTTTCTCGATGATCTTAACTTGCGCAGCCTCGCCGAACTGCCGCCACTTGCTGAAATTGAAAGGGTGATGGACCTTGTCGACACCGCCTCGCAACCGCAAACCGAAACCGAACGCCAACCCGAGCCAGACGCAGCCGACGCCTGAGCGTCGCGCCCAAGGCGGCCCCGCCCGCCGTGGCAAAAAACCCGGCGGCCCACGCGCGCCCCAAGGGCAGTTCAATAGCGAACCCAATGGCAATGTGATGGGTGAGCCCAACGGCAATGTCGCCGGCAATGCCAACCGCAGCGCCCGTGGCCCTAACCGCGGCCCCAGGCGGGGCCCCAGCGGCGGCGCCCAGCGTAATGGCATGGCGCGTGAGGGTAATGGCTTCGCCAATGGCAATCGCGCCAGGCCCCCAGCCCGGGGGGACCGTGAGGTCAATGGCAACATCGCCGACCCCAACGAGCCCCGCTTTGCGCAAGACCCGGATGAACAAGATTGGCTGGAAGAAGATGACGCCTCGCCGGGCAATTCGCTAGCGGCTGCGAGCCATGAGCGTTCGGCTTTTCTGGGGGCCAACGGCCGCCCGCTCGCCGTCGAGGGCGCGCCTGCCCGCAGACCGCGCCGCGGCGCGCCAGGCAGTGAGCCGCGAGGCAAAAACCTGCCCGAGCTCGCCGGCCCTGAGCGCCTGCAAAAAGTGCTAGCCCACGCCGGCTTTGCCTCTCGCCGCGAGGTGGAAGAATGGGTGCTGGCCGGGCGCATCAGCGTCAATGGCCTGCCTGCGAGCCTTGGGCAAAAGGTCGGGCCGGAAGACAAAGTGCGCGTCAATGGCAAGCTCATTCAGCTGCGTTTCCGCACCCGCGTGCCGCGTGTGTTGCTCTATCACAAGCCCGAGGGCGAGATCGTCAGCCGCGACGACCCGGAAGGCCGGCCCACGGTGTTTTCCAAGCTGCCGCGCTTGAATGGCGCACGCTGGATCGCCATCGGCCGGCTGGATTTCAACACCAGCGGGCTGTTGATGTTCACCACCGACGGTGATCTCGCCAACCGCCTGATGCACCCGAGCCATGGTTTCGAGCGCGAGTATTCTGTGCGGCTGCTGGGCACACTCGATGACGCCCAGCGCGCGAGCCTCCTCGAAGGCGTGGCGCTGGAAGACGGCCCGGCGAAGTTTAATTCCGTCCGCGACGGCGGGGGGGAGGGTGTCAATCACTGGTACACCGTGACGATCTCGGAGGGCCGCAATCGTGAAGTGCGGCGCATCTTTGAAGTACTGGGGCTGACTGTCAGCCGGCTGATTCGGGTGCGCTACGGCCCGGTGAATATGCCGGCGCGTTTGAAGCGCGGCATGACGATGGATTTGGCTGAAGAGGATGTGAAAAAGCTCCTCAGTGTTACCGGCATGCCGCAAAAGAATGCCGGCAAGGGCGGTGGTGATGCGAGTCGTCGTCGCAGCCGACCCAGCCGCCGCGGCGGTCGCGGCGCAAGACCAGGCGCGGCCCCGGCGAGGTCGGAGGAATAAAGACGGTGCGGGAGGGGTTTGCAG
>JBEAUN010000023.1:0-6861 GCA_041161415.1 Pseudomonadota bacterium
CTGGTGGTGAGCGCCTCGGATGAGGCACTGGCGAAAATGCGCGGTGGCTTCACCCGCGCGGTGGTCAATGCCGCGCAAACCCCCACCGCCGATTTCGCCGCCAACCCGGATTGGCAATTCCCCCGCGACAAAATGGAAGCCGCGATTGCCGATGCCACCAGCGGGCACTGCCGCTTTGTCGATGCCCAGCACCTGGCCACCCAACTCATGGGCGATGCCATCGCCACCAATCTTTTCATGCTGGGCTTTGCCTGGCAGGAGGGCCTGGTACCGGTGTCGCTTGAGGCCTTGCATCAGGCGATTGAATTAAATGGCGTGGCCATCGAGATGAATAAAGCGGCACTGCACTGGGGCCGGCGCGCGTCGCACGATCTGGCCGCGGTGCAATCGCTGATTGATGGCAAAACCGCCGAGCCGCCGCGCACACTCGATGAGCTGATCGCGCGGCGCGTGGCCTTTTTGACCGACTACCAGGACGCCGCCTATGCCGCGCGTTATGCAGACACCCTCGCGCATGTGCGCGCTGCGGAAGCCCGCCTCAATTCCACCGCGCTCACCGAAGCCGCCGCGCAGTCGCTTTTCAAGCTGATGGCCTACAAGGATGAATACGAAGTGGCCCGCCTCTACACCGCCCCCACTTTCCGTGCCCAGATCGCGGCGGCATTCGAAGGCGATTACACACTCAATTTCCATCTCGCCCCGCCGCTGTTCGCCGAGCGCGATGCGCTTACCGGCGTGCCAAAAAAACGCGCCTATGGCCCCTGGATGATGAAGGTGTTCGGCCTGCTGTCAAAACTAAAAGGCCTGCGCGGCACGCGTTGGGATGTGTTTGGCTACACCGCCGAGCGGCAGATGGAGCGGGCGTTGATTACGCAATTTGAGGCCGATCTTGCCCGTGTCATCGGCAGCCTTGATCACGCCCACCTCGACACCGCCATCGCGCTCGCCAAGCTGCCGCAGGAGATTCGCGGCTTTGGCCATGTCAAGCTTGGCAATGTCGAGAAGGCCGCCAAAAAGCGCGAACAACTGCTGCTCGCGCTGAATCTCGCCGATGGGGCTTGAGCGCCGGATGCCCCCTGCCGCGCTCGCGCTCCTCATCCAGCTCGCCGCGGCGGGCCTGATGCTGGGGCTGTCGGCCATCCACCCTGTGCCGGCATGGGGCTTTGCGCTGGGCGTGGGCGCTGTGGCGTGCGGGTTGTCGATGATCCTGCGCCAGCCGCGCTGGTGGTGGGGGCTGCATGTTATTTTCCTGCCAGCGGTGATGTTGATGCAGAAAGCCTCGATCGCGCCGGGTTGGTTTCTCGCAGGCTTTTTGCTGTTAGCGCTGTGTTACTGGAACAGCGCGCGCGGCCAGGTGCCGCTTTATCTCTCCAACACCCCCACCGCGCGGGCCGTGGCGGCGCTCTTGCCGTCTGACGCGCGCGCCACCGTGATCGATGCAGGCTGCGGCACCGGCAGCCTGATCAGCCGGCTCGGGCGCGAGCGGCCTGATTGCCAGGTTATCGGGCTGGAAAATGCACCGCTGCCCTGGGTCATCGCCCGAATACGCGCGCTGACCACGCCCAATTGCCAAGTGCGTTTTGGCAATTTGTGGGCGGCGCGGTTTGCGAAAGCGGATGTGGTGTATGCCTTCCTCTCGCCTGTGCCGATGGCAAGGCTGTGGGAAAAATGCCGCGCCGAAATGAAGCCCGGCGCGCTCTTGGTGAGCAATAGCTTTGCCGTGCCCGAGGTGCCGCCCGATGAGGTGATCCGCGTGTCGGATAAGCGCGGCACGCAGCTTTTTTGTTATCGCATCAGGGCGCCAGGCCAATCGGGCAGATGAGGCTTAGGCATGCGTTTTCCCCTGTCAAACCAAAATAGAGATGTCCCCTTGTTTGTGGAATCCAGTGTCAATGCTGTTCGTTTAAGGCATCTCCCCGTCATAAGTTTGATGCTCAGTCGTAAAGCAACCATCATGACGGACAAGGCTTAAACGAACAGGATTAGGTCACATTTTGCCTTTTGCCACCACCGACCACTTCCACTAGGACCAAGCCGGCCGTCTGTGGCGCACCAACGCCAGCGACGGCATCGACAAAATCGCCCTCTACGATCATCAGCAGGCTGTCTCACGCCTCGACCCCGCAGCGACCGTCATTCCCGCGCATGCGGGATTCCAGGTAGTGACCGTCATTCCCGCGCAGGCGGGAATCCAGCGTCGTTGCATTCTGGATTCCCGCCTACGCGGGAATGACGAGTGAGTTACTGGGGGCAGGTCTCAATGCTGTTCAAACTTTAAAGACATGACGCCGGGTGTGCCGGGTGGGTTCGCGGTACTGCCAGATACGCTGAATCAGGTTCGAGGTGACGCCAATGAAAAGCGTCCCATTCCGCTGGCTGGCGAGGAGGTAGTCAGCAGGCTGTCTCACGCCTCGACCCCGCAGGGACCGTCATTCCCGCGCAGGCGGGAATCCAGCGTCGTTGCATTCTGGATTCCCGCCTACGCGGGAATGACGGGTGAGCCCCGTGGATACCGTCTCTCCCGTCAATCTTCATGGGCATAACAAGGCGCATAGGGTTGTCGGTTTTTGAGCACGCCGAAGCAAAGGTGGACGAGTTTTCGCATGGCGGCGCCGATGGCGGCCATTTTTGCTTTGCCTCGAGCGAGCAATCGCTGGCAGAGCGCCTTGATATGAGGGTTGTGCTGTATTGAGGTCACAGCGGCCATGTAAAGCACGGCACGGATTCTTGTTGGGCCTGCCTTGGACAGGCGGGCTTTGCCGCGGACAGATGAGCCGGACTGATGTTCGACGGGCACCACTCCCAAGTAAGCGGCAAGCTGTTCGGCAGAGCGGAATTGATGGTTATGCATCACGCTCAACAGGTTGTTGCCCACTTGCGGGCCTACGCCGGGAATGCTCAACAGCGGCTCGACCCCGCAGTGACCGTCATTCCCGCGCAGGCGGGAATCCAGCGTCGTTGCATTGTGGATTCCCGCCTACGCGGGAATGACGGGTGAGCCCCGTAGATACCGTCTCTCCCGTCAACCTTCATGGGCATAACAAGACGCATAGGGTTGTCGGGTTTTGAGTACGCCGAAGCAAGATGAGCGAGTTTTTGCTTTGCCTCGGACAGATGAGCCGGACTGATGTTCGACGGGCACCAGTTCCAATTAAGCGGCAAGCTGTTCGGTTGTTGCCCACTTGCGGGCCTACGCCAGGAATACTCAACAGCGGCTCGACCCCGCAGTGACCGTCATTCCCGCGTAGGCGGGAATCCAGCGTCGTTGCATTCTGGATTCCCGCCTACGCGGGAATGACGGGTGAGCCCCCGTAGATACCGTCTCTCCCGTCAATCTTCATGGGCATAACAAGACGCACAGGGTTGTCGGGTTTTGAGTACGCCGAAGCAAGGTGGGCGAGTTTTTGCTTTGCCTCGAGCGAGCAATCGCTGGTAGAGCGCCTTGATATGAGGATTGTGCTGTCAAGCGACACGAACAATTGCCCCCCTGGCGACATCTGGAATTGACCCCCGGGGTTAATCAACTTTGAATCTCTTCCGGGGTTGCCGCAGTGACCTTCTGCAGAAGGCCACTGCGGTGCTTATCTCGGAGCCTGTAGCTATCTCCGCGAATCGTCACCACCTGACTATGGTGCAACAGCCGATCCAGGATGGCCGTAGCGGCCACGGCATCGCCGAACACCTGGCCCCACTCGCCAACCGGCCGGTTGCTGGTGATCATGATGCTTCCCCGCTCGTAGCGCCGGGACACCAGCTGAAAGAACAAATGCGCCCCAGCCGGCGCAAGCGGCAGATAGCCCAGCTCGTCGATGATCAACAGCTTGGGCTTGCTCAACTGCAAGAGCTTTTCCTCAAGCCGCCCCTCCCCATGCGCCTTCGTGAGTCCGGCCATCAGCGCCGCCGCCGAGGTGAATAGCACCGTGTAGCCACGCTCGACCGCTTCTCGTCCAAGCGCCACCGCCAAGTGCGTCTTCCCCACCCCCGGCGGACCGAGCAACAAGACGGCTTGTCCATGGCCCACCCAACGACCCGTGGCCAGATCCCGAATCTGCCCCGGATCGATCGAGGGCTGCGCCTCGAAGTCGAAGCCCTCAAGCGTGCGCACGCTCGGAAAGCGCGCGATCTTCAAACCCATCTGGATGCGCCGTGTATCGCGCCGCGCCACTTCTCGCTCGGCCAGAAACAGGAGCGCCTCGCGCAGTGTCATCTGCTCGCGCGCTGCCTCGTCAAGCAGGCTGTCGAGCTGGTCGCGAATCGCGGTCAGGTGAAGCCGGGTCAGCAGGTCATCCAGGCGATCGGCTGCAATCATCACCATGCACCCCCCACCAGCAATTCGTAATCAGACAAGGGGCGCAATAGCGCATCAGTCGGCGCTGGCCCCGGCGCTTGCTCGCTAATCGGCGGGGCAAGGCCGCCGAGCAGGTGGCTGCGATCAATACTCCGACCGCGCTGACCGCTTAACTCGATGTGGCGCGCCACCTCCTGCCCACCGTATTCGATCGTGACGGTGTGGGCGCTGGCGATCACCGTCACCGTCTCACCAATCAAGCGCCACGGCACGCTGTAGGCGTTGGTGTCGAGTTCAACGCAGCCCTCGGCATTGACTCGGCGAATGAGTTCGCGAACCTGCAGGAAAGCGGGGGTGCCGGCGATGCTTCGCAGCTGCGCACGCTCGAGTTTGAAGCGCTCATGCGGGGTGGTGCCCGTGGTGCCATGAATGCGCTGGTCGGCGATGTCGCGCTGCCAGGAGGCAAGATGCGCTTCCAGCGCCGCCCAGCTCTCAAAGCTGCGGCCCGCAATGGCGTTCTTCTTCACGTAGCCCACGCCATTCTCGGCTTTGCCCTTGGTGCGGGCGCGAAACGGCGCGCAGGCTTTGACGGCGATATCCCAATGCCGGCAGAAGGCTTCGAAGCGTGTGTTGAGTCGAACTTGGCGGGTGCGAATGTCGTGGGTATCGACCAGCGCTTTGGCATTGTCGATGAGCAGTGTGCGGGGGCGTCCGCCGAAATGGGCGAAGGCGGCTTCGATGCCGGCAAACCACGCGCTTTGGCGCTCGTGGCGAAACGGGCAGACGAATCCGCGCCGGGAGTATCCGAGTGTGGCGACAAACAGGAAGACGCGAACCGACTCGCCGCCGACCATGATCCGCACTTGCCCGAAGTCGATCTGCATCTGGTCGCCGGGGGGCGTCTCAAAGCGGATCGTCGCACGGCGGGTGGCGTCCAGTTCCTGACGCAAGCTCTGGCAAGCACGCTCGACAGTGCGAAGGCTGGTGTGGATGCCGAGTTCTTTGATCAAGTCCTGGCGAACCACATCGCAGTTGCCTTTGTGCTGCAGAAAACGCGCGCGCAGCCAGGCCTTGTGGGCACTGAGCACGCCGGGTCGCTCGGGCTTGCGGTAGGGAACGGGGCCGCCAGCCTTCAGATATCTGCGCACCGTGTTGCGGGAAATACCCAGGGCCTTGGCAATGCGCTTGGCACCCCAGCCCGACTTCGCCAGATGGGTGAGGGTGGTTACAGCTTCGGGGTCCAACATCTCCTGTGCTCCGTGGATACGACGGAATACAGGTCTAATTTCATGGGTCTTCGTTTCCAATTATTGCCTCCTTGCGAACGAGGGGGGCAATTTACGTTGTCGCCTGACAGAGCCGCTGTTGAGTATTCCTAGCGTAGGCCCGCAAGTGGGCAACAACCGAACAGCTTGCCGCTTACTTGGGACGGGTGCCCGTCGAACATCAGTCCGGCTCATCTGTCCGCGGCAGAGCCCGCCTGTCCAAGGCCAGCCCCGCAAGAATCCGTGCCGTGCTCTACATGGCCGCCGTGACCTCAATACAGCACAACCCTCACATCAAGGCGCTCTACCAGCGATTGCTCACTCGAGGCAAAGCAAAAACTCGCCCACCTTGCTTCGGCGTACTCAAAACCCAACAACCCTATGCGCCTTGTTATGCCCATGAAGGTTGACGGGAGAGACGGTATCTACACCCGCTGAAACGCCCCCTACTTCATCGCAGCATCAAAGCGCTTGTTAACCTCGTTCCAGTTAATGACATTCCACCAGTTCGTCGCATAGTCGCCGCGCTTGTTTTGGTATTTGAGGTAATAGGCATGCTCCCAAACATCCAAACCGAGAATCGGCGTGCCGCGCTGGATATCGGGCAAGTCCATCAGCGGGTTGTCTTGGTTGGGTGTCGAGGTGACAGCGAGCTTCTTGTCAGCGGTGACGATGACCCAGGCCCAGCCGGAGCCAAAGCGGGTCAGTGCGGCCGTATCGAAGCGCTTCTTCATCTCATCCATTGAACCGAAAGCCGCATTGATGGCGGCTTCCAGCGCTGCGCTCGGCTTGCCGCGCTGATCGGCCGGAGCCATCAGTTTCCAGAAGAGGTCATGGTTGTAGTGGCCGCCACCATTGTTGCGCACAGCCACGTTGTATTTGGAGATCTGCGCCTGGATGGATTCCAACGACATATTCGCAAGCTCGGGGAATGTCTTCACCTGCGCATTGAGGTTATTCACGTAGGCGGCATGATGGCGGCCGTGATGAATTTCCATGGTCGTTTTATCGATATGCGGTTCCAGCGCATCGGCCGCATAGGGCAAGGGCGCCAGCGAGAATTGCGCGAAGGCAAAGGTGGGCAGGCAAGCCGAGGCGAGCGCTGCGAACAGGCGGGTCAGTTTCATGGGGATGTCTTTAAAAAAATAAAATTGAAAAATTCACCCGGGAAACATCAGTCCGCATCAACCGATTTTCCCCGGGTTTTGAACACCGTCCTGCGTCCTCTTATCGCGGCAGCTGACTCGCCCCCATCAAAAACGCATCCACCTCCCGCGCGCATTGCCGGCCTTCGCGGATGGCCCACAC
>JBEAUN010000032.1:0-4635 GCA_041161415.1 Pseudomonadota bacterium
CCCACGCGGCGTAAAAAGCTGCTGGCGGAATTTGGTGGTATCGCTGGCGTGAAAGCCGCGACAATCGAGGATCTGGCGCGTGTGCCGGGGATCAGCCAGACGCTGGCGGTGGAGATTTACCGACGCTTGCGGTGATGCAGGCGGGGCGTAAAAAAGGCGGGGAGGAAGCCCCCCGCCTTTTCGGACCTGCGATTAGAGCAAATGCTTCACGCCATCGCGCTCGTCGGTGAGCTCTTTGAGCGTGAGGTTGATGCGCTCTTGCGAGAAGGCGTCGATCTCAAGACCTTTGACGATCTGGTATTCGCCATTGGCGGTGGTGCAGGGGAAGCCGAAGACGATGCCTTCGGGGATGCCGTAGGAGCCATCCGAGGGCACGCCCATGGTGACCCATTCGCCGTTGCTGCCCATCCACCAATCGCGGATGTGGTCGATCGCGGCGTTCGCGGCAGAGGCGGCAGAGGAGAGGCCGCGCGCTTCGATGATCGCAGCGCCGCGCTTGCCCACGGTGGGCAGGAACGTGTCGCGATTCCAGGCTTCGTCATTGACCAGCGTCTTAACGCTGTCGCCATTGCTGGTGGCGAAGCGGTAATCGGCGTACATCGTCGGGCTGTGGTTGCCCCACACCGTGAGCTTCCTGAGCGAAGACACCGCGCGGCCGGTCTTGGTGGCGAGCTGGGAGGCAGCGCGGTTGTGGTCTAAGCGCAGCATGGCGGTGAAGTTCGCGGGGTTCACGCGGCCGGCCTTCTTGGCGGCATTCATCGCGATCAGCGCATTGGTGTTGCAGGGGTTGCCCACCACCAGCACTTTGACATTCGGGTCGGCGTTTTCGCCGATGGCCTTGCCTTGCACCGTGAAGATGGCGCCATTGGCTTCGAGAAGATCCGCACGCTCCATGCCCTTGCTGCGGGGGCGGGCGCCGACCAGCAGCGCGACCTGGGCATCCTTGAAGGCGACATTGGGGTCGTCAGTGGCGAAGACGCCGGCGAGCAGCGGGAAGGCGCAGTCTTCGAGCTCCATGATCACGCCTTGGCAGGCCTGCTGGGCTTGCGGCAGGTCGAGGAGTTGCAGGATCACGGGTTGGTCTTTGCCGAGCATCTCGCCGCTGGCGATGCGGAACAGCAGGCTGTAACCGATTTGACCGGCGGCGCCAGTGACTGCGACTCGGACGGGGGCTTTGGACATGTTGATGACTCCTAAAATCGGCGCTTGCCGAGGTCGTGGTTTGCAAAAACAGGTGGTGCAGTGTGTGGGCCGGTGAATCGGCTCGCAGGGCGCGCAGCATTTGAACACAGCACCCCCGAAGGGGCGCCACAGCGCGCAAAGTGCCCGGCGCGAATGTTAAGAAGACTTGGCGTTGCTGTCAAACCTCATCTTATGTCTTATAGAAGACATAAGACCGTGTGTGGACTGGACAAAAATTTTGTGGTCAAATGCGCGCCATGCCAAGTGGATTCCCACCCACCCGTCGCACGCCACTCGCGCCCGCCTCTGATTCGCAGACTGCGGGCACGCCCAGTTTTAGCCCGCTGTATCGCCAGATCAAAACGCTCATTCTACAGTCTCTCGCCGCCGGCGAGTGGCGCCCGGGCGAGGCGATTCCTTCCGAATCCGAATTGGCTTCGCGTTTCAATGTGAGCCAAGGCACTGTGCGAAAAGCGCTCGATGAAATCGCCGCGGAAAATCTGGTCGTGCGCCGCCAAGGCAAAGGCACCTTCGTCGCCAGCCACAACGATCCGCGTGCGATGTTTCGTTTTCTGCGCTTGTCGCCGATTTCGGGCGAGCTTAATCATCCGCAAAGCGTGCCGCTGGAGTGCTGGCGCGCCAAGGCCGGGGCCGAGGCGTCGCGTGTGCTGGGGGTCGAGCCAGGTGCATCAATTATCATCCTGCGTCGGGTGCTGAAATTCGAAGGCAAGCCCAAGGTGCTCGATGAAATTTATCTGCCCGGCGAGCGCTTCGCGGGCCTGACGCTGGAAGTGTTGAAAGAACATACCGGCTCGCTCTATGCCCTCTTCGAGTCGCGGTTTGGGGTGCGGATGGTGCGTGCCTCCGAACGGCTGCGTGCTGTGGCCGCTGACCGTGACAGCGCAAAGATTCTGGGCTTGCCCGAAGGAACACCGCTCCTTTCAGTGGAGCGGGTGACCTACACCTACGGCGATCAGCCGATCGAGTGGCGACGCGGGTTTTACAACACCGCGGAGCATTTTTATCTGAATGAATTGGTGTGAGGAATGGCCCTGCCGCACATGCTGCTTTAAACTATTTGGAATGAGTCTAAATTGAAGGGTCTGCCCATTTTGGGCGCGTTTTAAAACGCACACCCCGCTTAAAATACCGCCTCGACGCGAGGCCCTCGGGCCTCTTTACAACAAGGAGATCACTATGTCAGCAACACCCTCCGGCAAGCCGCGTCCCAAGTTTCTGCATTTGACAGAAATACGCCTGCCCCTGCCGGGTTTCGTGTCCATCTTGCACCGCGTGAGCGGCGCGGGGCTTTTCCTGATGCTGCCGGTGATCCTGTGTCTCTTTGCCGACAGCTTGGGCACGCCCGAGACTTTCGCCCGCTTCAAGGAAACGATCGCCCACCCCTTTTCCAAACTCATCCTGTTGGGTTTGCTGTGGGCCTATCTGCATCATTTCTGCGCCGGCATCCGCTTTCTGGCGCTGGATCTTCACAAGGGTCTTGATCTGCCCACCGCCCGCAAGACCGCGGGTGCGGTGTTGGTGGTGAGCCTTCTTCTGACCGTTTTGATTGGGGTGAAACTATGGTGAAACGCATTGTGGTCGGCGCGCACTACGGCTTGCGCGACTGGATTGGCCAGCGCGCCAGCGCGGTGGTGATGGCGGTTTATACGCTGATTTTCGCGGTGCAAGCCGGCACGCTGCCTGGGCTCACCCTGGAAAGTTGGCGCGGCCTTTTCTCCGGCGGCTTCATGAAGTTCGCCACCTTTCTGTTCTTCGTGAGCCTTTTCTACCACGCCTGGGTTGGCGTGCGGGACATCTTCATGGATTACGTGAAGCCCACCGGTGTGCGGCTTAGCTTGCATGTCATCGTCATTTTGCTGCTGGTCGGTTACACCGGCTGGGTGGCTCAGGTTCTCTGGAGGCTCTAAATCGTGGCTAACATTCCCGTCAGAAAATTCGACGCGGTGATCGTCGGCGCCGGTGGCGCGGGTCTGCGCGCGGCGATTCAGTTATCCGAAGCGGGCTTGCGCACCGCTGTCTTGTCCAAAGTGTTCCCCACCCGCTCGCACACCGTTGCGGCGCAAGGCGGGGTGGCGGCGCCGCTTGGCAATTCCGAAGAAGACCATTGGCATTGGCACATGTATGACACCGTCAAGGGCTCGGATTGGCTGGGCGACCAGGACGCGATTGAATTCATGTGCCGCAAGGCCTCTGAAGTGGTGATCGAGCTCGAACACTACGGCATGCCCTTTGACCGGCTGGATAACGGCAAGATTTATCAGCGGCCCTTCGGCGGCCACATGTCGAATTTCGGTGAAAAGCCGGTGCGCCGCTCTTGCGCCGCGGCTGACCGCACCGGGCATGCCATGTTGCACGCGATGTATCAGCGGAACGTCAAAGCCCACACGCAGTTTTTTGTGGAGTGGATGGCGCTCGATCTGATTCGCGATGCCGAAGGCCAGGTGGTCGGCGTGACCGCGATGGAAATGGAAACCTCGGAAGTGGTGATTTTCCATGCCAAGGCGGTGCTGTTTGCGACCGGCGGGGCAGGGCGGATTTATTACTCCTCCACCAATGCCTTCATCAATACCGGTGACGGCGTGGGCATGGCGGCGCGTGCCGGCATCCCACTGGAAGACATGGAATTCTGGCAATTCCACCCCACCGGCGTGGCCGGGGCGGGGGTGCTGATTACCGAAGGCGTGCGCGGTGAAGGCGGTATTTTGCGCAATGCCTCGGGCGAGCGTTTCATGGAGCGCTATGCGCCCAATGCCAAGGATTTGGCCTCGCGCGATGTGGTGTCGCGTGCCATGGCCACTGAGATCAAGGAAGGCCGCGGCGCGGGTGCCAATAAGGATTACGTGCTGCTCGATCTCACCCACCTTGATCCCAAGGTGATCATGACCCGCCTGCCGGGGATTCGCGAGATCGCGATTCAATTCGCTGGCGTGGATCCGATCAAGGAGCCCATCCCGGTGGTGCCTACTTGCCATTACCAAATGGGCGGCATTCCGACCAATTATGCAGGTCAGGTGGTGGTGCCGATGAATGGCAACCACAACACCATCGTGCCCGGCTTTTATGCCGCGGGCGAATGCGCTTGCGCCTCGGTGCACGGCGCCAATCGTTTGGGCACGAATTCGCTGCTCGATCTCTTGGTGTTCGGCAAGTCGTCGGGTGAGACGATGGTGAAGGACATTCAGGCCATGCCCGCCGCACACCGTGAGCTGCCCAAGGACGCGGCGGATTTCTCGCTCGCGCGTATCGACAAGCTTAACAACCAAAAAGACGGCGCCAATGTGCATGAGGCGCGGCTAGCCATGCAGCGCACCATGCAAGACCACTGCGGCGTGTTCCGTTTCCCGGACATGATGAAAAAAGGCGTCGAGAAAATCGCCGAGGTGGAAAAGAGCATTCAGGCGCTTGAAATCAGCGATAAATCCAAGGTCTTCA
>JBEAUN010000071.1:0-18022 GCA_041161415.1 Pseudomonadota bacterium
GCGCTGGGTGACCGGGGGGCTGATTATTGCCCCTGATGGTGGCGCGATCACTCGCGCCGGTTCAGGTGGGCGAGCCTGTGGGGCCGCCGGCGGGTTGGCATGCGCGAGCGCTTTGAGCGCATCGGGCTCGATGGCCACGATCTCGATGCCTTCAGGCACTTCGCGATTGGACAGCACAATCGCTTCTGCCCCGATTTCGGCCTTGATTTTCTTGAGTGCTTCAGCAGCAGTTGGTGCGACGAATCGTCTGGGTCCCATTGCGGCTTCCTCCCCTCAAAGATTCAGCTTGGCTCGATTCCCCTGGCTATGATGCCGTCATTTTTGCAGATGTCAAAAGTTTAATGACTTGCGGCACTACACAATACCCTTTGGAAGTTCAATTTGCCAGTGGGCGGCAGCTCGCCCATGGCGATCACGATGGCTTGCGGTCGCACCCGCCGCGCGATGCGGGAGAGTGTCAGGCGAACGCGGTTGGAGGTAATGATGACCGTGGGCAGCCCCAAGTTTTCAAGCTCATCGATCCCACGACCTACTTCATCGGCGAAGAGCTTGATGAGCGAAGGTTCAATCGCGCCATCCGGGGCCACTGAGGCGCCGCCGATGGCCTGTTCGATGAGTCGTTCAAAATCAGGGTGCACCCCGGCCACACGAAATTCGGTGGCTTCGCCAAAGGCTTCTTGCACGATCATGCGGCGCAGTGCGAAGCGGATGGCGGCCAGCATGTCGATTGGGTCGCCCCCCTTGGCTGGGTGTTCGCTTGCCACTTCGAGCACAGTGGGCAGGTCTTTGATGGGCAGGCCTTCTTCAAGCAGGAGGCGCAGCAGGCGTTGCACAGTGGCTGGGGTGAGCACCTTGGGCACGGTGTCTTCGATGAGCTTGGGGAAACGCTGCTTGAAGTGGTCGAGGAGATCCTGCGTTTCCTGGCGGCCGAGCAATTCGGCGGCATGCTGGCGCACGAGGTTGTCCAGATGCGTGGCGATTACCACCGCAGGCTCGACCACGGTGTAGCCTTTGCCGGTGGCCTCTTCGCGCTGGGTGGGGTAGATCCACACCGCCGGGATGCCGAAGGTGGGGTCGACTACCCGCAAGCCATCCAGGGCGGCCGCTTGCCCGGCGGGCGGGATGGCGAGCATCCGGTCTGGGATTACCTGGCCGCGGCCGATCTCGGCGCCGTAGAGCAAGAGGCGGTAGGTTTCGGCAGACAGCTGCAGATTGTCGCGGATATGCACTGAAGGAATCAGAAAGCCCACTTCACCGACGAATTTTTTTCGAATGGCGCGGATGCGCTTGATGAGGTCGCTGTCATTGCCTTTGTCCACCAGTGGGATGAGGCGGTAGGGCAATTCCAGGCACAAGGGCTCGATGACGGGTACATCTTTCCAGTCGATTTCTTCGGAGGGCGGCGGGGCGGTTTCTTCTGCAACCGCGCGGGCTTTGGCTTCGGCTTGGCGCTTGGCCATCACCCACCCCAAGCCGCCGAAGATTGCGGCAAAAGTGAGGAACGCAAGGTTGGGCATACCGGGGATCGCGCCCAGCACCCCCAGGATGATCGCTGCCAGATACATCGCTGCGCTATTGCCGGCGAATTGCTGAGCGAGCTGGCCGGAGAAGTCTTCTTCGGTCGCCACGCGGGTGACCACGATACCAGCCGCAGTCGAGATGATGAGCGCCGGCACTTGTGCCACCAGGCCGTCGCCGATGCTGAGGATGGTGTAGGTTTCCAGCGCCCGGGAGAAGTCGAGGCCGTGCTGAGCCATGCCGATGATGATGCCGCCGATGAGGTTGATCACCAGAATCACGATGCCAGCGACGGCATCGCCGCGGACGAATTTCGAAGCACCGTCCATGGAGCCGTAGAAATCGGCTTCCTGCGAGACCTCGGCGCGGCGTTTTTTGGCTTCGTCATCCTTGATGACGCCGGCATTGAGGTCGGCGTCGATCGCCATCTGCTTGCCGGGCAGGGAATCCAGGGCGAATCGGGCTGCCACTTCGGCCACGCGGCCAGCGCCCTTGGTGATCACCACGAAGTTGATCACCGTGATGATGATGAACACAACAATGCCCACAGCGAAATTGCCGCCAATCAGAAAGTGGCCGAAGGATTCGATCACCTTGCCTGCGGCATCCGGGCCGGTGTGGCCATTGATCAGTACCACCCGAGTGGAGGCGACATTAAGAGACAGCCGCAGCAAGGTGGTGAGCAGCAAGATGGTGGGAAATGCGACGAAATCCTTGAAGGTGCGGATATTCATCGCAGCCAGCAAAACCAGGATCGAGGCGCCGATATTGAAGGTGAACAAGGCATCCAGCGCCAGAGCCGGCAGCGGCAGGAGCATCATGCCCAGGACAAGCAGCACCAAAAGCGGTGCCGCAGTCTGGGCGACCGGGATTTCGATCTGCGTACCCTGTGGCAGGGTGAGCTTCATTTCAGGCGGGGAGCCCTGACAACCCAGAGACTTTTTGGGGCATGCCTACTCCTTTTTCGTTCGGCAGACTAGCCTACAGTCACGCCCAAGAATATATGCCATTTGTTCCGCGAGGAATAGTGGGGCGCGCCTTTCCGTGTTTATTGAGTTTCACCCAGATCATGCCGGGGAGGTAGGTGGGGGGGCTGGTTTTTTCTTTTGAAGGCGAAATATGACGAGAGCCTAAACAACTTTCCGTACCAGATCGTCTACTGCTCGTGACCTCCTTTGAGGTGCGTGCTTTTTTCCGATTTTGTAAGTGGGGAGTGGATGGGCGCTATAGGGCCAAAAAAGGCCAGCACAAGGCGGAAGCAGCACGGTGGAGATGGGATGCAAAACGGATTGCGTGTGTGATTGAGCGGTAATCGGCCAAAAAATTAGGAGCGGGTTATGAGCACAATACAGAATTTAACGACGGATGAATTGGCCGCTCTCTCAACCACCACCATCGCTGCACTTCCAACAACAGAAATAGCGGCGCTGACGACCACACAGTTTCCCGCCCTTTCCACGGCGCAATTCAGTGTGCTGACTACAAGTCAGTTGGCAGCACTGAGCAGCGACCAAATTGCCGTGATGACCACTGTCCAGTTGGGTACGCTGGACACGGCGGACTTGGCATCCATCACCACGACAGCGATTCAGGGTTTCGGTACCACAAACATCGTCGGGCTCTCCACGGCTCAGGTGGCAGGGCTCTCCACGGCGCATATGGCTGCTTTCACGACCGTGCAAGTGGCGGCCTTTGCCACCGATGATTTGGTGGTGCTGTCCAGCACGCAGCTGAATACCTTGTCGAGTGCGCAGATTTCAGCGCTATCTAGCGCCCAAATTGCTGCCCTGGATACGGCGGATGTGGCGGTTTTATCCACCACGGCCGTGACGGGCTTGGGCTCGACTCAGTTTGCAGGGCTGGGCACGGATGACATAGCCGCCCTGACGTCCGCGCAACTCGCCTCCCTCACAAGCAACCAGCTCAATGCCCTGAGCAGCAATCAGGTGCGGGCATTGGATACGGCGGATCTCGCGGCGATTACAACGACGGCCATCACCGGGCTGACGACGGCCAATGTCCTGGCGCTCACCACAGCCCAAGTGGCAGGCTTGACCACGACCAACTTGGCGGCCCTGACCACTGCACAGTTCGCGGCGATCGGCACGGATGATGTGGCGGTCATGACTAGTTCGCAATTTGCGGCACTGAGCGATGATCAACTGGCGGCAATCACCAGCGCCCAACTTGGGGCTTTGGATACCGCTGACCTGGCGGCAATCACGACGGCTGCGATCCGGGGCCTTTCCACGGCAAATGTGCTGGCGCTGACCACCACGCAGGTGGCGGGCTTGACCACCAACAATCTTTCAGCACTGACCACGACGCAGTTCGCTGCGATTGGCTCGGATGATGTGGCAGTGATGACCAGCTCGCAATTTGCGGCGATCTCCAGTTCGCAGTTGGCAGCACTGACGGCGTCTCAACTGGGGGCGATGGATACAGCGGATTTAGGTGCCATCACCACCGCGGCGATCAAGGGGTTGGGCACCGCGAACATCGTAGCGCTCTACACGGCCCAGGCGGCGGGCCTTTCCACCTCGCATATTGCAGCCCTGACCACGGCGCAGGTGGCGGCTTTCGCTACTGATGATCTGGCGGCGATGACGACCGCTCAGCTAAATAACCTCTCCAGCACTCAGATTGCGGTGCTGTCCAGCGCTCAGGTTGCTGCCTTTAGTACCGCCGGTGTGTCGGCCTTGTCGACTACGGCGATGGCGGGTCTGGGTTCGACGCAGTTGGCTGGCCTGGGTACGGATGACATCGCTGCACTGACATCCTCGCAGCTTTCGGCGCTTACTAGCCCAACGATCAATCTGTTGAGCAGCAGCCAAGTGCAGGCGCTGGATACGGCTGATCTTGCCGCGGTCACTACCGCGGCGATCAAGGGGCTGACGACGGCCAATGTTCTGGCGCTGACCACGGCGCAGGTGGTGGGCTTGACCACCACCAATTTGTCGGCGCTCACCACCACGCAGTTTGCTGCGATTGGCTCGGATGATGTGGCGGTGATGACCAGCTCGCAATTTGCGGCGATCTCCAGCACGCAGTTGGCAGCACTGACGGCGTCTCAGTTGGGGGCGCTGGATACGGTCGATCTGGGTGCCATCACGACCACCGCGATTAAAGGGTTGAGTACGGCGAATATCGTGGCGCTCAACACGGCGCAAGTCGCGGGGCTGGCCACGACGCACATCGCGGCCCTGACCACGACGCAAGTCGCAGCCTTCGCCACAGATGATCTGGTGGCGCTGTCGACTACGCAGATCAATACGCTCACTAGCGCGCAGATTAGGGCTTTGAGTAGCGCCCAGATCGCTGCCCTGGAGAGTGCGGATATGCCGACTCTATCGACTGCGGCCATCCGCGGGTTGGGCTCTACCCAGTTCCCGGGGTTGGGTACGGATGACATAGGGGTGTTGACCACTGTGCAGCTTGCTGTACTTACCAGCGCACAGGTTAATGTGTTGAGCAGCGCGCAGGTTCGGGTGCTGGATACCGCGGATCTTGCGGCGATTACGACGGTTGCGATCAGAGGGTTGAACACCGCCAATGTGCTGGCGCTGACCTCGGCGCAGGTAGCGGGCTTGACCACCACTAACCTGTGGGCACTCACCACCACGCAGTTTGCTGCGATTGGCTCGGATGATGTGGCGGTGATGACTAGCTCGCAATTTGCGGCGATCTCGAGTGCGCAGATCGCAGCCCTGACGGCAGGGCAGCTTGGGGCGATGGATACTGCTGACATTGCGTCAGTTTCCACTGCCGCGATCCGAGGTCTGACCACGGCGAATATCGTGGCTCTGAGCACCGCTCAGGCGGCAGGGCTTTCCACGGCGCACATCAGCGCCCTGACCACGAAGCAGTTGGCTGCGATGGCGACCGATGATCTGGCGGTTCTCTCGACTACACAGACTTCTGTATTCACCAGCAGTCAGATCATGGCGCTGAGCAGCGCCCAGATCGCAGCACTGGACACCACGGATGCGGCCGCTCTCTCAACGGCGGCCATCCGCGGCCTGGGCTCCACCCAGCTCGCGGGGCTGGGTACGGATGACATAGCAGTCTTGACTACGTCCCAGCTCTCGGTGCTTACAAGCTCGCAGATTAATGTCCTGAGCAGCACGCAGGTGCAGGCCTTGGATACAGCAGATCTGGCGGCGATCACCACTTCGGCGATCAAGGGGCTGACGACCGCGAATGTGCTGGCACTCACATCCGCGCAGGTGGCAGGCTTGACTACCAGCAATCTGTCGGCCCTCACCACGGCACATTTTGCCGCGATTGGCTCGGATGATGTGGCGGTGATGACCAGCTCGCAATTTGCGGTGCTCTCCAGCAATCAGGTGGCAGCCCTGACGGGTAACCAACTGGGTGCGATGGACACCGCCGACATTGCGGCGATCACCACGGCCGCGATCAAGGGTCTGACCACAGCCAATATCGTGGCGCTGAGCACGGCTCAGGCGTCAGGGCTTTCCACGACGCATATCAGTGCGCTCACCACCACTCAGGTGGCGGCACTGGCGACCGATGATATATCGGTGTTGTCGAGCACCCAGATCAATACCCTTACCAGCCTGCAGATCAGGGCCTTGAGCAGTGCGCAGATCGTGGCGCTGGATACCACCGATGTGCCAGCCATTTCGACCAACGCTGTGACCGGTCTGGGGTCGACCCAGCTGGCCGGTTTGGGCACGGATGACATCGGGGTCTTGACGACGACACAGCTCGCGGTGCTCACCAGTGCGCAACTCAATGCACTCACCAGTGTGCAGGTGCAAGCGCTGGATACGGTGGATCTGGCGGCGATCAGCACCACAGCGATCAGGGGGCTCACCACAGCGAACGTGCTGGCGCTGACCTCAGTGCAAGTGGGCGGGCTTTCCACGAACAACCTGTCCGCGCTGACCACATCGCAGTTTGCCGCGATTGGTACGGATGATGTTGCGGTGATGACCAGCTCGCAATTTGCGGTGCTCTCCAGCACTCAGCTGGCGGCGCTCTCCACGGCTCAACTCGGGGTGCTGGACACCGCAGATCTTGCGGCGATCAGCACTACGGCGATCCGAGGCCTCTCTACGGCCAACATCGTGGCGCTGAATACTGCGCAATCAGCCGGGCTGACCACCACGCATATTGCGGCCTTGACGACCTCTCAAGTGCTCGCGCTGGCCACGGATGATCTGATGGCGATGAGCACCTCTCAGCTCTGTGCGCTCACTTCGACGCAGGTCGCGGTGATGACGCTCTCGCAGATCTCCGCGCTGGATAGCGCTCGTCAGACCGCGCTCTTCGGTGATACACCGCTGGTGCTGGATCTCGATGGCAATGGCGTGCAGACTACGGCCCTCAACGATGGCGTGCTGTTCGATATGAATGGCGATGGCCAGGCGACCCGAACTGGCTGGGTGGGCTCGGGCGACGGCTTCCTTGTGATGGATCGAAATGATGATGGTGTCATCAATGATGCACGGGAGATGTTCGGTAGCGCGACAGTCCGACCTGATGGCACTCCTGCCAAAGATGGCTTTGAAGCCCTGCGGCTCGAGGACAGCAATGGCGACGGGGTGATCAACGCCTCGGATGCAGGTTTCGCCCGCCTCAAGGTCTGGGTGGATGCCAACTCCGACGGGGTCACGCAGGGCGGCGAGCTTAAATCGCTGGCTGAGCTTGGGGTGTCCGAGTTGCATCTTGAGGCGGCCCACTCCGCGATCATCAGCAACGGCAATCTGGTCGGGCTGATGGGAAGTTACACCGCGGCAGACGGCAGCCAGCATCAGTTGGCCGACGTGTGGCTCAAGTCAGGCTCGCCCGAGACCCGGATATTCGATCTCTCAGCGCTGGCTGGCAATAATGCCAATGCACTACCGCAAGGTGAGCTCAATTTGTCCGGAAACGGTGGACAAGGCGATCTACTCAGGGTAAAACTGGCGGACGTGCTCAGTTACGGTGATGTCGATGTCATGCCGATGACTGAGGCTGGCGAAGGTCACAAGCAGCTGATTGTGAGGGGCGATGCCGGTGATACTGTGCTTATCGACAACTCGGATCATGGCTGGGCGCTCACAGGTGTGGCCGCCGTGGGCGGGGCGAGCTTCGCGGTGTATAGCCACGGCACAGCGCAGTTGTTGGTCGAGGAGAAGATCAACACGGTACTCATCTGATTGCCAGAGCAGCCGGGTTTTCTGGTGTCATAACGACGGGGTGGAGCCCAAGGGGCCCCACCCCGTTTTTTTATTGGTCAGCACGATTTCTCCAGTCGCTGAGGGGGCTGCCCCATGAATGCAACGGATGCATCGGTGTCGGCGGATGAAGTATTGGGCCCGGGGCGTGTCGAGCCCGGGGACGCGCTGCTGTCCTCGCTGCTGTGGGTGTGCAAGCATCACGGCAATGAAAAATCACCCATGGCGTTTGTCGAGGGTCTCCCGGCTGGCTCGCTCGATGCCAAGCTAGCGATGCGCGCCTTGAATCAGGCGGGCTTTTCCGCGCGGCTCATCAAGCGGCCGGTGAATTCGGTGTTTGTCGATCTCTTGCCGGTCGTGCTGTTGCTTAATGACGGCGGGGCGTGTGTGCTGGTCGAGCGCGGTGGTGCTGGGCAGGATATGCGTTATGGTCTGATCATCCCCGGGCGTGGCGATCAGCCGGTCCTGGTTAGCGAGGCTGAGTTGGAGGCCAATTATTCCGGCTATTGCCTGCTGGTCAAGCCGCAACGTGCCGAGCAGCCCGCTGGCGAGGAGCAAGCAGCGTCAGCCTCGGGCTCGCGCTGGCTGTGGGACACCGTGTGGAGCTATCGGCGCTATTACTGGGATGCTTTCATTGCCTCGGCGTTGATCAATGTTCTCATGCTCTCGGTCGGTTTATTCGGCATGCAGATTTATGATCGCGTCATTCCTCACTCAGCGTATGCAACGCTGTGGTCGCTGGTGATTGGCGTGTTCGTGGCCATGGGATTCGAAGTGGTAGCGCGCCATTTGCGCGGTTATTTGCTGGATCTTGCCGGCAAAAAGGCCGATATGACGCTGGCCTCGGCGCTGTTTCGCAAGGCGCTCTCATTAAGGCTCGAGCATACACCGCCCTCGGCGGGGGCTTTTGCTCACCAACTGCGCGAATTCGAAACGGTACGTGAATTCGGTACATCCGCCTGCATGGCGGTGTTGTCGGATCTGCCGTTTGTTTTTCTGTTCATTGCGATGGTGTATGTGGTGGCGGGCCCGCTTGCCTTGGTGCCACTTCTGTCGGTGCCGCTGGTGTTGGGGGTGGCGTTGTGGCTGCAATTTCCGCTGCATTCCTTGATGGTTCAGCATTATCGGGATGCCGCGCAAATGCATGGTGTGCTCATCGAATCGGTCGATGGGCTCGAAACCTTGCGGGCTTGCGGCGCGAATTCGCTGATGCAGAAAAAATACGAGGACTACTGCGCTGCCACGGCCTTGTCCGGGATGCGTTTCCGCGTGATGTCCGGCGTGGCGACGAATTTTGTGAATTGGGTGCAGCAGGCTGAGATGGTGGTGATTATGGTCTGGGGGGTGTATCTGGTGCATGACGGCTCATTGTCTGCCGGCGCGCTGGTGGCGGCCGTGATGTTTGCCCAGCGTGCGGTCGCGCCTTTGTCCCAGTTTGTCAGCCTGGCGACGCGCTTTCAGAGCGCGAGGACCGCGCTGGATAGCCTGAATAATCTGATGTCTTTGCCCACCGAGCGCGATGCCAAACGCACCTATGTTCAGCCCAAGGAATTCGATGGTGCGATCAAGGTGGTGAATGTGTCTTTTGCCTATCCCTCGCGAAACGGACAGCCTTCACCGCCCGCGCTCAAGGATGTGAGTCTGGGGATTTCGCCCGGTGAGCGGGTCGCCTTCGTGGGCAAGATCGGCAGCGGTAAATCCACGTTGCTGCGATTGATCTCCGGTCTTTATCTGCCGATCGACGGGCAGATCCAGCTCGATGGGCTTGATATCCGGCAGATCGATCCCGTGGATTTTCGTGCGCAGGTGGGTTTCGTGACACAGGAGGTGCGGCTTTTTCGCGGCACCTTGCGCGACAACATCCTGATGGGGCGAACCAATGCAAATTGGGATGCATTTCTTGCGGTGGTGAAGCTCACCGGCCTTGATCAGATCGCGGCGGCTCATCCCTTGGGCTTTGACCTGCCGATCGGTGAAATGGGTCATGGCTTGTCTGGTGGCCAGCGGCAGCTGGTGGCGTTAGCGCGCGCGCTGGTGACGCGGCCCAAGATCTTGCTGATGGATGAGCCCACCAGCGCCATGGATATGCAGACCGAAGCCATGTTTGTTCAGCGTTTGCAATCTGTAGTGCATGGCCGTACGGTGGTGGTGGTGACCCACCGGCCGTCTTTACTGGCGATTGTCGATCGCATCGTGGTGATGGATCAGCACCGAGTGGTGGCGGATGGGCCGAAGGCCGAGATCTTGAGGCTGCTTTCCGCCAATGGGGGTGAGTCTGCACTGAGCGAGGGCACCAAATGATGCCGATCCTGGGTTGGGCCAAAAGCACAGGCGATAGACACGCGACCCGCGGGGCGCTCAAATCGGAAGATTTGCCCTACCTCAAGGATTTGAGCGAGGCGTTGTTGGCGCAGTCCACGCCGGGCTCTTCCGCCACGCTGTATTTGCTGCTCACCGTTTTGGTGTCGGGGATTGTGTGGGCCTCGGTGGCCACAGTGGATGAAGTGACGCGTGCTGAAGCGCGGGTGGTGCCGGTGAGTCGCGAGCAAGTGATCTCGAGCCTCGAGGGCGGAATCTTGTCTGAATTGCGAGTGCGCGAGGGGATGGTGGTGGAGA
This sequence comes from Pseudomonadota bacterium, assembly GCA_041161415.1. Taxonomy (GTDB): domain Bacteria; phylum Pseudomonadota; class Gammaproteobacteria; order Burkholderiales; family Rhodocyclaceae; genus JBEAUN01. Next base: position 10,320 of record JBEAUN010000071.1, read on the forward strand.
AGGGGCAGGATTTGGTGTTGCTTGATCCCACCCGTTTCAAGTCGCAGTATCTTGAAACCGCGTCGCGCATCCTGGCGATCAAGGGCTCGGTGTCGCGCTTGCGCGCAGAAGCCACTGGCGGCGAACTCAACTTTCCGGCGGAGGTGAGCGCCAATGCGCGCATCGTGAAAGATGAGCGGGCCGCTTTTGAAGCGCGCAGGAATGCGCTGGAGGAAAGTATTGCCAGTTTGAAACGCAGCCAGGCCTTGCTGCTGGCCGAAATTGCATCTTCTGAGCGGCTGGCGGCGCAAGGCTTGTTTTCGACAGTGGAGTTGTCTCGCCTAAAGCGCCAGGCCAATGATCTTGTGTTGCAGATCGATGAGCGTCGCAATCGCTTTCGAGCCGATGCCAACAGCGAATTGTTGCGCTATGAAACCGAGCTTGGGCAGCTGCAGGAAGGCTTGAGCGCGCGTCTCGACAGCTTTCAGCGCACCACACTCAAATCGCCGATTCGCGGTGTGGTGAAAAATATTCGCGCCACCACCTTGGGCAGCAGCATCCCGCCTTCCAGCCCGATCCTGGAAATTGTGCCGCTGGGCGAAGAGCTTTTATTCGAGGCACGCATTCGGCCCTCCGAGGTGGCCTTCATCAGCCCAGGATTGCCTGCGAACATCAAACTCACCACCTATGACCCGGCCATTTATGGTTTTCTGAAAGGCACGGTGGAATCTGTGAGCCCGGATACCTTCCGTGATGAGGCGCGCGGTATGCCGCAAACGGAAGCGACTTATTACCGGGTCATTGTGCGTAGCCCGAATTCATCCTTGCATGCCCGGGGGCGTGACTGGCCGGTGATTCCAGGCATGACGGCGCAGGTGGAAATCCGCACCGGCGAAAAAACCATCATGCACTACCTGATCAAACCCATGTTCAAAGCAAAGGACGCATTCAGTGAGCGTTAGGGCGCACATTGGGGTGTGGTGCTTGTTGCTTGTCTTGCCGGGTGCTCAGGCCTTCGCGAGTGAGGATCTTTTGTCTGCGGATTTGCCCAGTCTCATGGAAAAAGCCCGCTCGCCGGCAGCGCGTGAGCAGCTGCGCTGGCTTGCCATGACGGCGATCGAGCGCAGCCCTGCGGTGCGCGAGGCGGGGGCCAATCGCCGTGCTGCGCAGTATGATCGGCTGGAAGCGGAAGGCGCGCATTATCCGCAAATCGATCTGGACGCGGACTCGCGTTGGTCGCACGGATTGTCTGATGTGGGGCGCGAAGATTTCTCCGGGCGCCCTTCCTACAGCGTGACCGCCAGCTATCTGCTTTTCGACGCCGGACGTACCGACAAACTGATCGCGAGCCGAGCTGGGGCGGAGGACGCTGCTTTATCGCGCGTGCAGGCCGCCAAGCTCGCGGTGGCCGGGGAGGCCGTGCTGACTGCGCTGGAGCTCTCCCGCTTGCGCGCCCAGATCGCTGCAGCGGATGGCTATCTGGAACGCATCCAGCAGCTTGTTGAGATGCTCGCCCGCATCACGGCCGAAGATCCGGGGCGGTTGGGTGAGCTGACCCAGGCGCGTTCCCGGGTGCTGCAGGCGAAAGTGTCGAGAGAGAGCCTGATGGCACGCGCAGCGCAAACCGAATTGCTGCTGCAAAAATTGATTGGCAATGAGCACGCCGCAATCGATCAGCTTGAGCTTGTTTTTCTTGATACGCCTGCGCTTGAAACGCTGATTGAATCGATTGCGCAGCATCCCTTGGTGCGGCAGGCCGATTTCGAGGCGCTGGCGGGGCAGCACTACGCCCATTCTCTGGCCGCAGCCCGCAAACCCAAGGTGAATCTGATTGCAACCCATACCCCCATTACCCCAGGCTTGAGCGGAGACACGGCCCTTTATGCCGGGGTGCGCCTCAATTACACGCTATTCAAGGGCTTCTCCGACCGGGCTGCTGAGCATGCGGCCCTCGAGCGCGCAACCGGTGCCCAGAACAAGCGTGAACAGCTGGTGATGGAGCGCGTGACCACAGTGCGCGCGCTCTACAGCCTGGCCCATGCCCAGTTGGCACGCGCCAAGGAATACTTGAGTTTGCTTAAGGAATCGGATCAGGTGCGTCGCGATTTTTTCGTGCAGTGGCGTGAGATGGGCCGGCGCAGCCTTTTTGAATTGCTCGCTGCGGAAAGCGAGCATCACAATTTGGTGATGGTGCAGTTGGATACTTGGTTTGATGCCTTATCCGGCATGGCGAGAGTGAGGGTGGAATCGGGCGCCTTGCTCGGGTTGATCGGGGTCGCGGGCGACGAGGTGGTCGCGGCCAAGCCGTGGCAGATGGCAGACTGAATGACGGGCCGCTTGCGCGGAGACCGCATGTCTTATCGAAATCGCTATACGGTTGTCTCATCGCGGCTTGGCCTTCGGCGGCCGTTTTAAGGAGAGAGCGTGTTGGATTTATCGGCTAAGCCTGAGCGGGATCTGAGCCAGATGCGCGGTGATTTCGGGCGGTTCACGCCCGCTGAGTTGCTGCATCAGTTTGATTCCAAGTTGCCGTGGATCCAGGCTCGATTCCCGGGCCGGTCGGTGCGAATTCTCACCGACCGAGCGGTGTTTCTGTTGCGGGCAAGCCCCCAGCTTGAGGTACTACTTTCAGTCGATGGATTGAGCGATCAAGAGATCGCTCAATCGGTCTTCTATGTCTATTTCCTGTGCGATTCGGATGCTATACCGCAGCTAAAAAAGATCGTGGCGGCAGGCGGTGTTTTCGTGCCGCCCACGGCTTTCTCCAAGACTCGATACAGATTCATCAATCGCATGGCTCATGATGCGATGCGCAGAACATGGGCCAAGGCCGATCGGGTGTCTCACCTCAATACACTCATCCACGAAAATCTCTGCGAGGCGTTATGGCTGACGCGTGAGCTGCCGGGTGACTACGTGGAGATTGGGGTCTTCAAGGGAGGCTCTGCGCTGACTGCGCTTCATTTCATGGAAGGGGTTTATGCCTCTGGGGTGGCGCATCAAAAAAGAAAAGCCTGGTTGATGGATACCTTTGATGGCTTTGACTACCCCGAGGCCGCAAACAGCGCCGATGCGATCTGGGCGGGCACCCACAAAATTTTCGGCGTCGCTGAGACGATGGCGTATGTGGGCGAAACCCTAAGCGGCATCAAGGTCGAGCATCAGCTGGTGGCAGGCAATATCTGCGCGGATGAACTGCCTGCCGAGATTGAGCAGATTGCCGTGGCCAATATAGATGTCGATATGTATGAGCCCACCCTCGAGGGCTTGCGCAAGGTGGCAAGACGCCTGGTGCCAGGCGGCATCATTATTTGTGAGGATGCCGCCGCCACGCCGGCGCTCTATGGTGCTGCGCTTGCGATGGAAGAGTTTTTGTCTTCTGCCGAGGGCGTGGGATTTTTGAGTGTTTTTAAAGGCGGGCAATTTTTTCTGATCAAGACGGGCGCACTTGCTTCAATCCGGCCATGAGGGGATGAGGTGTCATGTACCTTTCCGCTTCCCCAAATGATAAACCTTGCCCTGTCACCAGCTTGACCGCCTTTTCCCGAAACTCAGGGGAATAATCGTGCTTGTCTTGATTGCCTTTAATGCGACTCTCCCTTGTGGGTAATGAGCCAATCGGAGCGTCCTTTTTTAGGCTAGCTCAGATTCGCAGCGTATCAGCCTGTTACCGGATCCGGTGTTCCGTTGAGATGGTCTTGCAAACACATGGGTGAATCAAGAACCACGCGAGGGTGATAGACGTCGACCAGGCTGGGGCGTGGGATCGACGCAAACTCTGAGAGCCGTGTGTTCGCGACAAAAAGAAAAGCATTCTGGGCGTACCAGGGTTCCACTCGACCGTCGTACCAGAAGGTCGGTCTGAACGCATCAAGTGCAGTGAAATGATGACGAGCGAAAAGATCGATCCAAAATGAGGATGGGCGACAGTTGATGTGCCCTATCCCGCCTTGGCGCGGCAAGGCTGCACCAAAGATGACAACGGGGGCCAGATTGCATAAATCTGTCACGAAGCTGTAACTGCGCGTTGGGATCAAGTGCTCTGCGACCTCAACGCATACCGCCACATCGAAAGTCCGTTTGCATTCCACCGTTACATTCAAGTCATGGTACTCAAAGGTGAGCCCGGGATGTTTCCGCTCAACTTCTTTTACCCAATTCCCGTCGATTGAAAGCACATCCTTGCCGAGCTCCAATGCTGCTTGTGACCATGCGCCGGCCCCGGCGCCAACGTCGACCAAGGAGCTGAAGTTCGCAAAGGACTGCAAGTGTCTCAGGATAATGCGGGCCGACCTGAGCGACCCTTCGCTGGCGCTATCGTAAAAAGTCGCGTCGTAGCCTCTCTCGAGCTGGCCGAGTGCTTTGATCAGGAGCGGGTTCCTGGGGTGCCACATGAGCCCGACATTTAAGATTGCCGCGGCAGATTCGTGCTGCCCCTCCTGGATATGATGGTTGCTTTGGAGGAGCAGTGAGTCGACATCAATGCGTTGCATTTTAAGTCTCCTGATGTAGGCCGTGTGGCGGGGTGACCTGATTTTTCTTCACGCTAAACAGGCCACGTTGGAATATATTGTCGCCAAAAATCGGGCGCATGTTTCTGGAAGGCATGGGTGCCCATGGGCAGCGTCTCGTCGTTGAGCGTAAAAAAATGCTCAGGCATAAGCTCTGTGGAAAAGCGTGATGCGACCATTTGATTCGGAAGGATGAAGTCGTTCGAAAGAGCGCCCATTAGGGCAAAAAAAAGATCCTCATTCGAGCCTGTCTGCAGAAACCAGTTGGCAACATCACTGTGCTCACGTATGAGATTCAGGCATTTCCTTCTTCTGCGCAAGCTGAAGCCTCCATTGCCCACGTAAGCCTTTATCGGTTTGCCTCCTACTCTGGCAAATTTTCCTGCTTGGATATTGATCTCAATGCCCTGTGGCCAGGGGGCGCCCACATAGTCGTAAGGCTGATCAAGCCATTGTGGCAAGTCATCTCGGAACAGATAAACATCGGGCTGAACGATCAGGAAGAAATCAGGGCTGTGCTCCTCTGCATAAAAAAAATCACTGACGAGCAATCGGCTGTAACTATTTACCGAGGAGAAAAACTCTGCGGCATAAAACCTGAACCGCGCATGGGGATAGCGCGTCGCATAGTATGCAACGTCCAATCCCGCGGGACCGAAGAATGTGGTTTGATAGCCCGTCAGCACGCGGCAGGTCTGATCTACGGAAAACTCTGCAGATGGGCTGAAATGGAGTTGATGGATCGGTATGAGAATTTCCACGCTATCAGCGAAAGACATGATCGCCTCCTCCCATGGCCTATGGCAGCTGCGCCGAATTACTTAGATCGGGTCCCGGTAGCCTTGTCCAATCACGGGCGCTTCGCGCCAGCGCACGCCGCCTTTCTCAAACACCACCATGCTGTCGTAAAAGCTGATGCCGAACGTGTCTTGCGTCATGATGTCAGGGGTGAGCCCGTCTTCCGCGCCCCAATGGGCATTGAGCTGATCGATGAAATGCTTGCTGATGTTGATGAAGGAGGCCGGATTCTTGTGGCCGCCGCCGTAGCTCTTCCAGTAGGCGGTGTGCAGATCTTCCACGACATACACCGAGTTCTTCGGCATCAGAGGGTAGAGCGTCTGGAAAGTGGTGAGTATGTCTTCCATACGGTGTGAGCCGTCATCAATGACGATGTCAGGGATGCCGAATTCGCTGATGATCTTGCCGAGAAATTCCCGATCGCTTTGGCTGCCGATACGAATCGAGACCGCCAATCCCTCGTGGGCGGCGCACCCAGGGTCGATATCCACACCCACGATGCGCGCACGCGGCCCGAAAAAACGGCTCCACATTTGGCTTGAGCCGCCACCGGCCACGCCGATTTCGAAGACCAGCAGATCCTGATTTCGCTTCGCGGCGAGGTGACGCTCATACACCGAAAAATAATGAACCCACTTGCCAATCGGTTTGCCGCGGTTGGTCAGATAGTCTTGCCAAAGATTCATGATGGGTGGCTTTCAAAAGGTTGATCGCAGGGTTCGATGCAGGCTGGAAAATTCATTCGCGCAGCGCGGTCATGCGCCCCAACAAAAGATTCAGGCTGGCCGAATCTCGCTCGAGGTTGATGGCGGTTGCGGTCGGGTAGGGATTGGTGGCGGAGAAATCATTGATCAGCAGTCGCGCGGCATGTGGCAGGCCCATCACGTAGTGCTGCACAGTCAGCCCCAGCGCTTTGAGCGCAGCATCGAGTGCGGGCTGCTCCTCGTGGGGGCGCGAGGTGGTGACGATCAAATGCAGGTGTCCTGAATCCTGCAAAGCCCGCAAGGCCTCGATGTTTTTCTCAATCGGGGTGTGCCCCCAGGAGCCCGGCGCGAATTTCGAGGAGTTTTTCATCAGCACGCCATCGATATCGCAAAACACCACCAGATGGCGATCGCAGAATTCACGGTAATCCTTGAGCGTGCCCCAATCCTGATAGCCGGAGACTTCGCTCGCTTCAAATTCGCAACCGTCGAGAATCATGTCAAAAATGACATGCGAGAGATACAGATCGGCATGATGTTTGAGCTTCTCCCAGCGCTCGAGAAACTGGTTTGCCGAGGCGAAGCCATACGCCCCGCAGCAAAAAAGATTGCTGATGACATGCTTCTCAACGATGTTCGTAATCACGCCCATCGGGTTGGTTTGTACATAGCTTTTGTTGCCTGCGTTGATCTTCGCCAGCTGATGCAGATCCGCCACGGCGACTTCATTTCCGCCGTTGTATTGAAAGGAAAAGGTGTTGTCGCAGTCCTTAACCAGAAAAGCGCCTTCAACCTTGCCGCGCTGCACCGCTTGGGCAATGGTTTCCACTTGGGATGAGGTCGGCGCATCAAGTTGCAGCAGCTCGACCTTGGGTGAAATGCCTGCGCGCAAAAGCTCGGTTAAGCGCTCGGCGCTTGAGTAGCGCTCGACATGCTCTTTGAGGCAAATCACCATGATGCGATCAAAGCTGTCGCGGTCTATTTTCTCCACCGATTGTTCGATCATGAGCCTGCCGTCGGGCATGGTGAGCAGCCACTTCGGCCGTGTGCCGTTGTAACGCGAGGACTGTCCAGCAACCGGCAGCAATAGACTTTTCATGCGCACTCCTTCTTGGGCAGAGGCAAACAAACGCCGGGGGTTTCAAGGCATCTTTCAAGGGCAGTGATCAGCCAATGCTCGGTGACATCGTCCCGGATGTAAGGCCCGATTCGAGCTAGGCACAGGATTTCGAAAATCCGCGATGCATCGGGAAACAATGACTGCAGATGAAGCGTATATTCGGGAATCGCCAGCCGTGAAAAAAGCGCGCCCTTGGTGCGTAGCTGGCCATCCAGCTTGCGAAATGACCAGCCGTAAATCAGCTCTTGCCGAAGCTTCGCCAGATCTTGCAGCGGTGAATCAAGGAAAGTGGTCAGGAAGTCGATCAGCAAAAGCCCCTTGGAGTGGCTCAGGATGACATTCGACAAGGTGAGATCACCATGACACTCACCCACTGGTACGCGGATTTCTTCGATGCCATCAAGCAGCGCGCTGATTTCTTCTTCTGCGGCCTTCATGCAAGGCAAGAGATTAGGGCGCAGCGTGGCGGCGCGAACCGCGCGCATTTTGTCGATAAAAAGACCACTGGCTACCCACTCAAGTCGCGCGCGGGTCATGGCATCCATCAAGACCCCTGCGAAACATCGAGATAAATCCGAGGCGATTTCACGT
>JBEAUN010000129.1:0-15866 GCA_041161415.1 Pseudomonadota bacterium
CCAGCTGGAACTGTTCTTCTTGCCATGTACGGCGCAACAATTGGAATGACCGCACTTCTGGCGAAACCGGCAGCGACGAACCAGGCGTGCTGTGCATTTATAGTTGCTGAGACGAAGGGGCTTTCTTATTACTGTTTCCAGTGGCTCAAGGAAATCAAACAAAAGTTAATTTCGCTCGGTATGGGAGCCGCTCAGCCAAATCTGAGTCAAGAGGTAATCAAGAAGCTCAACTTCCTGATGCCGTCCGCTCCAATTTTGGATGGATACCACGAGGTTGTTGCGCCGATCTTTGACCAAATGGCTACGCTCTTCCAACAGAATCGTGCGCTCACGAAGGCCCGCGACCTCCTCCTCCCCAAACTCATGTCCGGCCAACTCGACGTCTCCGGCATTCGCTTGCCCGAGGAGCTGCCAGCATGAGTCTTGAAGGCCAACTCCTCGACCGCAAGTCGCTGCGGGCCGTTACGGGCAAGTCGGCAGACTGGGCAGAGCTTGCCAAGGACTGCGTTGCCTTTGCCAATGCCATGGGCGGGCGGCTGTTGATTGGGATCGAGGATGGCGAAGCCTTGCCGCCACCGGCGCAAAGCATTGCGGCGGATCTTCCGGATCTGCTTCGTCGCAGGGTGGGTGAGTGCACCGTCAATGTGGCGGTGCGGCCTTCGGTCATTTCGGCGGAGAACGGGGGCGAATTCGTCGAGCTCACGATTGCGCGATCCATCAGCGTCGCTTCGACCTCGGACGGCCGTTTCTTCCTGCGCATCGGCGACACGAGCTGCCCGGTGCTGGGCGACGATGTGATGCGCCTGGCCAGCGAGCGTTCGGCCCTGCCGTGGGAGACGCTCACCTCATTGGAGGTGCCGCGCACTCAGGTGGATGCCGCCAAGGTGGCCGTGCTGGTCGCCAGGTTGCGCGCCTCGGATCGGGTCAAGGATTCGGTCAAGGAGAAGTGTGACGATGAGCTGCTGGAGCATTACCACCTGGCGCGTGGTGAGTGGCTTACGAACCTTGGCGTGCTGTGTGTGGGCCAGCAAGGTGACCGCGCTCGGCTGGGGTCGGCACCGGTGATCCAGTTCATCAAGCGCGATGCTCAGGAGTACAAGGTCAACAAGTTGTGCTGGGACGACCACACGCTCTCGCCCATGGAGCTGGTAGACGCGGTGTGGCGGGATGTGCCGGATTTTCGGGAATTTTATGAGGTAGCCGAGGGTTTGTTTCGTACCCAGGTGCCGGCCTTTGATGAACGGGTTATCCGCGAACTTCTGATTAACGCCCTGGTGCATCGGCCCTACACCCAGCGGGGTGACATCTATCTCGACCTGCATCCTGACCGTCTCGAGATCGTCAACCCAGGGCCCTTGCCGCTGGGCGTGACGCCGGGCAACGTGCTGCATGCTTCCGTGCGGCGTAACGAGCATCTGGCGCGCCTGTGCCATGACCTGAAGCTGATGGAGCGCGAGGGCAGCGGCTTCGATGCCATGTACGACGTTCTTCTGTCGCAAGGGCGGCCAGCGCCCGTGGTGGAGGAGGGCGCTGATTGGGTCAAGGTGACGCTGGCCCGCACCGCACCCGACCGGCAGGTTCTGGCCTTCATCGCCAAGGCCAGCGAAACCTATCCGCTGACGCAGCGTGAGCGTATTGCGCTGGGTCTCCTGGCCCGCGCCGATGCGATGTCGGCGCGGGAACTCGCGACGCGGCTGGAGTTGCGGGATGCGGAGGCGCTGCGCCCGTGGCTGGACCGGCTGTGCGAATGGGGGCTTGTGGGCCAGAGCGGCCGCACGCAGGCTACACGCTATTTCGTTCAGCCGGAGTTGCTTCGCTCACTGGCCTTTCCGGCGGTTACTACGCTCAAGCGCATCGAAGGCCATCGACTGCGGGCATTGGTGCTGGAGGACTTGCGGCGTTACCCCGGTTCCGCGATCAGCCAGATTCACCAGCGTATCGGGCAGGAGATCCCTCGCCGACGGCTGAAGACGTTGTTGACCGCCTTGGTTGCAACGGGCGAGGTCAGTATGACCGGCAAGCTGAAGGGGGCACGCTATGGTTTGTCGAAGTGATGCAGGCGCCAGTTTTTGGCCCGATCCGTCACGGAATCGGCGGCGGCTCGTCCAAATCAGCCGTCCAAAAGTCCTCGGGCATCGCGGTAAGTGCGAGTCAACATGGGGACGGGACATTTGGACAGGCGGCCAATTGTTGTCCAAAACTGCACAGCGATTCGGGGCTGACGTGCCCGAGAGAGGCTGCTGATGGCGAAGAAAGACTACTCCGAAGATCTGCTGATCCAGGCGCCCACGGCCGACTTCCTGGAGCAGGAACTGGGCTGGACGAGCCTGTTGGCCTACAACGACGAGGGCTTCGGTCCGGACAGTCTGCTGGGCCGCACCAGCGACGCCGAGGTGGTTCTCACGCGCGAAGTCATGGAGGCCTTGAAACGACTTAACCCCGGCCTGCCGGATGAAGCCTACGCGCAGGCCTTGGCGCTGGTGGTGCAGGATGACGTCACCAAGACGCTGATCGCGCTCAACGAGGAAAAATACAAGTTGCTGCGGGACGGTGTACCGGTGAAGTACCGTGACGCCGCCGGCCGCCTGGTCGACAAGCGTCTGCGCCTGATCGACTTCGACCGCCCGGACCAGAACCGCTATCTGGCGGTGCGCGAACTGTGGGTGCGCGGCAAGTTGTGGCTGCGCCGCCCGGACGTGATCGGCTTCGTGAATGGCCTGCCGCTGGTGTTCATCGAGCTCAAGCGCTTCGAGGTTCATATCGACAGCGCCTACAAGCGCAACTACGCCGACTATCTCGACACGATAGCGCACCTGTTCCATTGGAACGCGCTGGTCGTCATCTCCAATGGCCACGACGCGCAGTATGGCTCGCTCACGTCCAGCAAGGAGCACTTCTACCGCTGGAAGCGACTGGATGAAGACGACCCGGAGCCGAAGAAGGACCAGCCCCTTCTGCCCCTTCTGCTCAAAGGCATGCTGGATCAGCAGCGGCTGTTGGACCTCGTCGAGAACTTCATCCTGTTCGATGCCTCCGAGGGGGCGACACACAAGATTTTGGCGCGCAACCACCAGTACCTCGGGGTGAACCGGGTGATTGATCGGCTGACATCACCCGACCCCAAGGTGCAGGCTGAGGTGGCGGCCGGCCAACTGGGTGTGTTCTGGCACACGCAGGGATCGGGCAAGTCGTATTCGATGGTGTTTCTGAGCGAGAAAATCCATCGCAAGATTTCGGCGTCATGGTCATTTGTCGTGATCACCGATCGGGCTGAACTGGACGATCAGATCGCCTCCACCTACACGAACTGCGGTCGTGCCAATAGCAAGACCGACCAGGCAAAGAACGGTGCCGTGTTGCGGGCCATGCTGCGAGACCAGAACCGGCGATATGTCTTCGGCCTCATTCAGAAATACCGCGAGCGGGTTACGGTGCCGTATTCCGAGCGCGAGGACATCATCGTCATCAGCGACGAGGCGCACCGTACCCAGTACGGGCGTCTGGCGTTGAACATGCGCAAGGGCCTGCCACGCGCGAAATTCCTGGGCTTTACCGGCACACCGCTGATCGACAACGGCGAGAAGCAGCTCACGCGCGAGGTGTTCGGCGATTACGTGTCGATCTATGACTTCCAGCGAGCTGTCGCCGACGGCGCCACTTTGCCACTGTTCTACGAGAACGCGGGGGAGAAGCTCAAGATCGTCGACCCCACCGTCAGCGAACGGATTGCGGAACACATCGAGGCGGCGAGGCAATCCGCTACGCTTGACGATCCTTGGACGGACGAGAAAGAGGAAAAGCTCTACCGCGAACTGGCGCGGGACTATCCGATCCTGACTGCCCCCACCCGACTGGACAAGGTGACGCAGGACTTCGTGGACCATTTCCATCAGCGCTGGCGCGTGGTTGAAAACGGCGGCGGCAAGGCGTTGATGGTCTGCCTGGACAAGATCACATGCGTGAAGATGCACGATCTGATCAAAGCCAAATGGCAAGACAAGGCTGCCCAGTTGGAAGCCGCGCTGCTCGCCGAGGAGGCGCTGTTCGCAGCCAAAGGCAAGGCACCTGGCGGCTTGCTCAAGCAGCGCCGTGAGCATGTCGAGTGGATGAAGGCTACCGAATGCTGTGTCGTCGTTTCCCAGGAACAAGGTGAAGTAGCGGACTTTGCTAAGTGGAAGAATTTCCGCGACGAGCCGCTGGACATCACGCCGCACCGCGAGAAGATGGTCAAGCGTGATCTTGAGAAGGAATTCAAGAAGCCCGACCACCCTTTCCGAATCGCCATCGTCTGCGCCATGTGGCTCACGGGCTTCGATGTGAAGTGTCTGGCCACTCTGTATCTGGACAAGCCGATGCAGGGCCACACTTTGATGCAGGCGATTGCCCGCGTGAACCGGGTCGGCGGCGGCAAGAAGCACGGCCTGATCATCGATTACAACGGCATGATCAAGAGTCTGCGCCGTGCGCTGGCCACTTTTGCTCAAGGCGACCGCGCTGGCACCGGAAAGGGAGAGGGTGAGCAGGACACCGTGCGCGACGACGCGGAGGCGCTGGCCGAGTACGCCAACAGCCTTAAATCCGCGTGCGATTTTCTCACCGGTCTGGGCTATGACCTCGATGCGCTGATCGCGGCCAAGGGCTTCGACAAGCAGCAGCAAATCCTGGTGGCGGTGAACCTGTTGTGCGTCAGCGATGAAAGGCGCAAGACCTATCAGGTGATCGTCGAGGATGTGCAAGCCCGGCATCGCGGTCTGTTCCCGCACCCGGGCCTGTTTGATTTCGATACACAAGAAAGCGCGGTCACCGCGATCTACAACAAGCTGCAGGACGCGCGCATATCACCCGATGTCAGCCGCCTGCTTCAGGATTTGTATGACGTCGTGGATATTGCCGTTGGCACCGAGCCGTCAACGGCGAAGCAGACAATGGCGAGGTACGATCTTTCCACTATCGACTTTTCCCGCCTGCGGGCCGAGTTTGACAAGACGCCGTTCAAGAACGTGGCCGCCATGAATCTCATGGAGAAGATCGAAGAACGCCTGGCCGCGATGGTGAAGCGCAACCCGACGCGCGTTGATTTGTACGAGCGCTACCAGGAAATCGTGCAGGAATACAACAAGGACAAGGACGCGGCCGAGATCCAGAAGGTGATGGATGATCTCTTCGCCCTCAATGACACTTGCAGCGAAGAGGAGAGGCGCTACCTGCGTGAAGGCCTGGGGAACGAGGATGAACTGGCCGTGTTCGATCTGCTGCAGAAGGACTCGCTCACGAAGTCTGATCGCGAGGCGATCAAAAAGGTGGCGAAGGATCTTCTCGGCAAGCTGTCTGATCAGCGGTTCGCGCTCGACCGTTTGCGCACCATGGCCACGGTGCAGGCGCAGATGAAGGCCGAAATCATCAAGCACCTGTTCGCCAATCTGCCGTCACCCGCCTACCACCCGGAAGAGATCAACTTGAAGGCTGGCGCTGTTTTTGCGCACATCTACAGCGCAGGGTTGAGTGGCGGAGTTCAGGTGGTCCACTGATCGAATGGATGTTCAGGACGAACTGGTTGCGCTGCGCGCCGAAAGCGCCCGTTTGATCGCGCTGCTCGAAGCGCACGGTATCGAGTGGCGTTCGCCGCAGCCGGTCGTCGTTGTGGCGCCCGAGCCGGAACCCTCCAGGCTTTCCACCACCGAGAAGGTGGCCCTGTTCCGCCGCTTGTTTCGCGGCCGCACCGATGTTTACCCGGTCCGCTGGGAAGGCAAGACCAGCGGCAAGTCGGGCTACGCGCCGGCCTGTGCGAACGAGTGGCGCGCCGGTGTCTGCGAGAAGCCGCGCATCAAGTGCGGAGACTGCGGAAATCGCCTGCTGATCCCGTTAACGGATGCGGTGATCTACGACCATCTGGCTGGCGAGCACACGGTTGGGGTATACCCACTGCTGGAGGACGACAGCTGCTATTTCCTGGCGGTTGACTTCGACGAGGCCGAATGGCAGGACGATGCGCGGGCGTTCATGCAATCCTGCGCTGCGCTTGGTGTGCCGGCAGCGTTGGAGATCTCTCGCTCCGGGCGAGGCGCCCACGCTTGGGTATTCTTCGCGAGCCGTGTGTCGGCACGTGATGCGCGGCGCCTGGGCACGGCGATCATCAGTCACACTTGCTCGCGGACCCGGCAGTTGAAGCTGGAGTCATATGATCGGCTGTTCCCCAACCAGGACACGATGCCGAAAGGCGGGTTTGGCAACCTCATCGCCCTGCCGCTGCAGAAGGCTCCGAGGGAAAACGGTTTCAGCGTTTTTGTCGATGCCGATCTGCTCCCGTACCCCGATCAATGGGCCTTCCTCGCATCCATACAGCCGATGGCGGCCCACGACATCGAGCCGACGATTTTGCGGGCCACGGGTGGCGTCCATCCGCTGGACGTCACGTTCATCGACGACGAGGACCTGGCCACCCCATGGAAGCGCGAGAGCGCACCGGCCAAGAAGCTGGCTGGCCCGATGCCCAAATCGCTGACGATCACACTGGCCAATCTGATCTATTTCGAGAAGGCCCAGCTTCCACAAGGGCTTGCTAACCGGCTGATTCGGCTGGCGGCCTTTCAGAACCCCGAGTTCTACAAGGCGCAGGCCATGCGGATGTCGGTGTGGGATAAGCCGCGCGTCATTGGGTGTGCCGAGAGTTATCCCCAGCACATTGCCCTGCCGCGCGGGTGCCTGGATGCTGTCCTGTCATTGCTGCGCGAGAACGGTATCGCCTGCGATCTGCGTGATGAACGCGTTGGTGGCCAGCCCTTGGATGTGTTGTTCGTCGGCAGTTTGCGCTCCGACCAGGAGGCCGCCGTCGCGGCGATGTTCCCATTCGATGCGGGCGTGCTTTGCGCGCCCACGGCCTTCGGCAAGACCGTCACCGCCGCCGCGATGATCGCCCGGCGGGGTGTCAATACCCTGGTGCTGGTCCATCGTAGGGAGCTGCTCAAGCAATGGCAGGAGCGGCTGCAGGCTTTTCTGGGCGTGGGCAAGGGCGTGGTGGGCACGATCGGCGGCGGCAAGGCCAAGCCTGGCGGCAAGATCGACATCGCCGTGATGCAGTCCCTGTCCCGCCAGGGTGAAGTGAGCCCGCTGGTCGAGAACTACGGCCACGTGATCGTTGACGAGTGTCACCACGTCGGTGCGGTCTCCTTCGATGCGATCCTGAAGCGGATCAAGGCGAAATATGTGCTCGGCCTGACGGCGACCCCGGTCCGCCGCGACGGACAGCAGCCCATCATCTTCATGCAGTGCGGGCCGATTCGCCACACTGCGGCCACGCCGGCCGGGACGCCGCACGATCTGGATGTGTTGCCGCGTTCCCGCCACGCCCGAATCGATCTGCCGCTGGATGCCGGCATCCAGGACGTTTTCAGACATCTGGCCAACGATCAGTTCCGAACCGAGGCGATCGCCTCCGAAGTGCGTGACGCCGTTGCACGGGGACGCAAGGTGCTGGTCCTTACCGAGCGCACGCAACACCTCGACGCCATTGCTAAGGCCCTCGAGGGGCTGGAGCCGTCGCCGTTCGTTCTACATGGCCGGATGCCCCGGAAGCGCCGGGCCGCGCTGGTGGCCGACCTTGATGCACTACCGCCCGATGCGCCTCGCGTTCTGTTGTCCACCGGTAAGCTTGTGGGCGAGGGCTTCGATCACCCGCCGCTCGACACGCTTGTCCTTGCGATGCCTGTGTCCTGGCAGGGCACGCTGCAGCAGTACGCGGGTCGCCTGCACCGGGAGCACTCTAGCAAGACCGATGTGCGCATTATCGATTTCGTGGACACGGGCCACCCGGCCCTGCTTCGGATGTGGGACAAACGGCAGCGCGGATATCGGGCGATGGGTTATCGAATTGTCGAAACTTCGCAGGAGGCCGCAGACCTGCTCAAGAGCCCCAATAGCAAGTAGTTCGGTAGTAAACTCCGCTCCACCATCATTCAAAGGCCGGCAGCACACGTGATGTATTGCCGGCCTTTTTCACGTCAGCTGAAGGCCCGATTCCTGCGGGATTTTTTTGGGTTGTGTGCAGGACGGTCTTCGCATGGGGCACACTCTGGGGAAAAGAGCAGCCGTGGGTTTTGTGCGCTCCAGCGACTGTCGCCCGCATCCATGCGCCAGCCAATGAGCATGGGCAGCAAGTTGCAAAGGCTGCTGGTCATCAAAGATCAAGCTATCGCCATTTTGGCTGGCAAAGACATGTAAGCGTTGCGTTCGGGCAATTAATGCGTCGGCCTTCGGGTCGCAACCGGCTCGCCATGGCCCGAATGCTGCCGCCGGTTACTTCACCAAAGGGCGCACGGACGTGAAGCCACCATCCACGGCAATCACTTGCCCGGTCACGCGCGAGGCGGCGTTCGACAGCAACCACGCCATTACCTCCGCGACTTGCGCGGGGCTCTGGATGCCGCCGAGCGGGTACTGCTTGCCCGCGCCTTCGCGCATGGCGTCAACCCGCAACAGGCCCGCGGTCATGGGCGTGTCGGTCATGCCCGGCGCTACGGCGTTGATGCGCAGGCCCAAGGGCGCATAGGTGGCTGCGGCACTGCGGGCCAGCGCCTCGATACCGCCTTTGGCAGCGGCAATCGCTTCGTGGTTGGCCACGCCAATGCGTGCCACCACGCTGGACACCAGCACCGCAGAACCCGGCTGGCCCGCCGCCCGCATTCCCTCGACCCAGGCTTGCAGCATGAATAGTGCGCTTTCCAGGTTGACCCGCAGGATGTCGTGAATGTGCGCGGGTGTGCTGCGATGCAGGGGCGCGATCAGCGTGCTGCCCACGCAGTGGGCCAGCAAGGCGGGGGCGTCACCGAGTTGGTCGCGGCATGCGGCAATCGCTGCAGCGGCGCCTTCGGCCGTGGTGGTGTCGGCTGCGATGCGGGCGTCGGCTGCGAGGTCGGCAAGCGCTGTGATGTCGCGCCCTACGGCGGCCACACGGTGGCCGCTTGCGCGCAGTTGTGCGGTGAGTTCGCGGCCGATGCCGCCACGGGCGCCGGTGACGAGGGCGATACGTTGGGGGGAGGAGGTGCTCATGAGGGGCTTTCGTTAGAGCCTCTTTCAAAACTCCCACCAGGAGATTTCGCGCCTGCCGCCCGCCCGGGTTTTTCGGGGTTTTCAAGCCGAAACCTCAAGGCCCGACCGTTTTTTCTATCCTGACGGCTGATATTTCATGTCGAAGCGCGAACGCCGCCCTGCATCATCGAATGCAAGGGTCATAAGTTGAAGAAAGTTGCTGGAGCGGGGTATCACAGATGCAAGCGCATCAACTGATCGGCCGACAACGCCAGCAAGCCGAACATCAAATGGTTCATCACCTTTTCGGCACTGCGCACCATCACATGCTCCCCACCGAACTCCCTTTTGAGTCGGGCGTTCATTCTCTCGGCAACGGTGCGCTCGTTGTATCGCACAGCCTCATGCGAGTTGAATTCGATCTTTTTCCCGCCTCGGGGATTGTGATCGATCAGCGGCACATGCCCCAAGCTTCTGCAGTGCTCACGCAGCTCCGTGCTGCAGTAACCGGCATCCATCACGTCGTACAGGTTGGTCACGCGCTCTTGGCTCATCAACGACAGCGGGATGGCCGCCCGCACGTCGTGCATCGAAGCCGATGACGGCATTGCGGAAATCGGTACACCGCAATCCGCGGTGTCAATATGCAGCTTGTAGCCATTCCAGCTCACCTTGTAGCCCTGGGCGTTGCACTTGGTGCCCCGATCACAGGCCCGTGGAATCTCGGCGAGCAGTTTGTTCAGTGGTTTTCCCATTTGCTCCGACAGGATCGTTTGCTTGCCCGACAGGCGGCCTCTGCTTCGACGCTTGGGCTTGTTGTCCGCAGTGACTTTGCCTGCCTCGGGCTGCAGCAGCAAAGCCTGGGCCGGGGGCGCGCTTTGGGTGATGCACTCATCCGGGGACGTTCGTTGGCTTCAATGGCCGTGGCGTCACGGCTGATGTGCCCAATCAGCGCGTCGCCCAGGGGCTCTTTGACAAGCGCTTCATGCACCCGTTCGGCGAGCCTGGATTGGGAGAATGCGTCAAAGGCCCGCGAGAAGGTCGCCGCAGAGGGGAGCTTTTTCGACACAGGGAACCCGCAGATGCGCTTCAGGGCGCGGTCCACGTGCAATCGTTCAATCAGCCCGATGGTGGTGGTGATGCCCAGAATCGCCTTGGCTACAAAGGCGTTGGCAAGCCATGCGCGCTCGTGGGATGGCTGCCCGACGCCGCACCATGACCCTTGGAGATACTCTTCAATGCGCACCCATTCCAGAACGTGGATGAGCTTCTCGAGCTTCGGGGTGAGACCACAATCATGCTGAAGTTCAGGGATCAATTCTTGCTGAATCACATTCCAGCGTTGCATGATCAGGGCGCGTCGGGTATCGTCCATCTCGCAGACCTTACGCTTGTGTTTTGAGAACCGCAATCGTGCCAGAAATGGCGGCCTGCACCCTCTCTTTTATCCCCCCGAAAAGCAAAAAAATGACTCGAGCCTAGGGTTTTGCAACAGGCTCAAGTAACCCAACCGACGGGCTTCTTCGGGCGTCTTGAAATCGTGTCGTTGGCCGGGAACTGTGTCCGGGGTGTGGGTACCTACGCCCTTTTTTGGGCATCCGGCATGACTCATCCTCTTTTGGCATCCAATGCCTCGGCTCCTTTGGGCGCACTGCCTAACCAAGCGCTCGCACACACCTGCCCGGTCATGGGGTTGTCCCACAACCCGCCAGCGCAGTTGCAGTGCGGGCTTCCGTCCCCCTCTTGGCTTCTTGCGTTGAGTTCGCCTCCGGGGAGTGCGCGCTTTCTGCGCTGGGCAGAGCCCTGGCAAGACCCGAAGGAGCTGGACCGTGAGCACGCGCACATCATCTCCATGGTGTGTTCGCAGCTGGATGCGGAGCTCGAGGGCCTCGGTTTGCCGCCGGGCGATCAAGCCCAACACACCTTCATGCTGTTGCCCGACTGGAAGCACGCGGAATATCTGCACGAAAGCGGCTTGGGCGAGAATGCGCCGGCGATCGTGCGAGCGCGCGACGGCACTGTGGTGTGTAACACGGAGCGCCTGGCCCGCGAGGGCGAGGTGTGGAGCCCCGAGAGCCGAGCTGCGCTGAAGATGGCGATTGTTGCCAATGCGCTTCAACGCGAAGCCTCGATCGATGAAGATTTGCCGATCCGCTCGGCCGTTAATGGGCCGTTACTCGACCCTGCCGAAGTGCGGAGAGATCTGGCCGATCGGCTGTATAGATTCCTGCTGCCTTCGGGCGCATCAACGCTGGAGGGCGCAGACGCGCTGCAGCAGCAAACTTTTGAGCGGCTCTGCAAGCACTCCTATTTTTACGATGGCGATTTCGGCGATAACCCCGAGCTCGATCGACAAGGCCTCCCCGCGGCCGCGGCTGCCGACATAGGCTTGAAGCGGATTGGCGATAGTCCGGATCTTGATCGAAGTTCTTTGTCCTGGATGGCCTATTTGAATAACCACCCGCATGCGGTCAATGACCTTGCCCGCAACCAAAAATTCAGGGTGTGGGCGCTTGCGCATACCGCCGCGGTGTATTCGGAGCTGTTGCAGGAGCGCTTGGGGGATCATCTGCCCGCAGACACACGCGTGTCCGACAGGCTGACAGGCTTTGTGTATTCGAAACCCCGCATGCTGTTCGTCATGGCGGTGCCGTCACGGGATGGAAACAGGCCGATTCTTGTGAATTACATGTGGCCGGTGATGCGCCTTTTAACCGGGAAATCACCCGACGCGGGGCATCGGGCGCTCTTCCATGAGCTGGTTCATTTGGCCACTCGTTTGGATGCCCACGCGTCGATCGAAAATGTCGCGCGGTTTTACCAACAGCAGGGCGGAAACCTGTTGCCCGAGTGTGCCCAGGCCATGACGACACACGAGGTCTTTGAGTTGCTGACGGATTCCCTTGCAAAGGAAGTGCTGGGCACGCCCTTCAGCTCCAGCTATGAGGCGGTCGAGCCGATTTATTCCGCACTTACGGACAAGGATTCGATCACACGTTTTCTCTCCCGGCCGCCGGCCTCGGATGAGAGCGTGGTGGCAGCGTTCAAGCATATTCTTGCTGCCTGCAACGAGGCCTGGGGTCGTTAATAGGGCGTGCCCCATGCCGCTGCGCCGCCTTGTCTTCCTTGGGGTTTGCTCTTACATGGCATGGTAATACCATCGAATGAATATGCACATGGCGTCAATCGGCTGTCATGAAATGCATAGGCAGGGAGGATGCTGGCCATGAGTTATGTGTCGCCCGGTACCGAGTAGTCTGGTGAAACCCACATCCCCGCACTGGAGCTCTCCTTGCGCGACCGGATGCGATCGCTCTGGTATGCGCCGGAAGCCGCCCGTGTGATGCCGCTCATCGAAGAGGCGCGGCTGACCGCCAAAGACCGCGCCGCGGTCGTCTCTTCCGCCAAGAAACTCGTCAAGACCGTGAGAGCCAAGCGCAGCCGTGCGGCGGGGCTGGACAACTTGATGCGTGAATTTTCATTGTCATCCCGCGAGGGGGTGGCGCTGATGCGGCTGGCCGAGGCGGTGCTGCGGGTGCCCGATAAGGCCACACTGGATGCGTTGATCCGCGACAAGGTGGGCGGATTGGGGTGCGCATTTGGGGGTGGATGCGCCGTGGTTTGTGAATGCTGCGGCGTGGGGCCTGATGATTTCCGGGCGGGTGACGCAGGCTGGCGGCGATGAAACCGATTCGGGTGTGCTCGCCAAACTGGTGGCCAAGGGCGGTGAGCCTTTCGTGCGCAAGGGCGTGGAATTTGCGGTGCGCTTGCTGGCCGAGCGCTTCGTGAGCGGTGCCACCATCGATGATGCGCTGTGGCGCGCAACCGATGCCGGCGCTTTGGGCTTCACGCGCCGTTCCTCAGTCTCGATGGCTTCCAGTCTATGGAGAAATCTGCTGATCGTGCCGATTTTTTGTTCTTCATTGCGCATAAAAATCATCCTTCCGGCGTCACATGTAATTCAAATGCACACTGATTTTATTTGCGCTCTTCACCGCCAAAGCCCCCGTTGCTGCGGGCTTCATAAAACCCTGCATGGGGTGACGGCACGCCATAGCGGGTGTCGCGATTACGGCAACTCGGTGATATCGCGCGCCTTCGCCTCGCGCTGATCGGGTTAATCGACAGGTTGTCAGGCCGCCACCCGGCGGACCCCGCGGGCTGGTTTGTAGCAGAATGTGAAGTCCGCTTTCTTATCGATTTTTGTCACCTTCATGCAATCGAGACTCTGGCGTCTTGGGGCTGCGGCGCTGCTTGCTATTGTCATGGCCGCGGCCGTGGCGGTGTTTCTTGATTTCTATAAATTTCGCCAGGCGGTGGAGGCGCTCACCCGGGCGCGGGTGAATGCAGCCGGCTCGCAGATCGAGCGTGTGGTGCGTGAATCGCTGGCGGTGGGCCTGCAATTCAGCGCGCTGGATGATCTGCCTGATTGGGTGGTGCGTCAGCGTCAGAGCGAGCCCTTGATCAGTGTGATCGATGTGGCCTTGCCCGATGGGCGGATTGTCTATTCGAGCGACCTATCGCGTGTCGGTGAGACCTTGCCTGCGGCGTGGATGGCGAGGGCGGCTCGCGTGCGCCCTGGGGAATGGGTGGAGCGGATCGACGGAGTGCGGGTCACGGGGGGCGTGCTCAAAAATAATTTTGAGTTGCCGGTGGGCGTGTTGGCGATGCGATATGTCGATCCGCATCAGGCGGTGAGCGAAGCGGCGTTTCTTAAAAAGTTGCTGCCCGGTGCGGCGGGTTTGGCGCTGGCGGCGGTTGCGTTGGTGCTGCTTTGTGTGGGGTGGATGGCCAGACATCGGGTCGCGCCTTGCCGCCGGGTGGCCCTGCTGGTAACGGGGGTGCCGCTTGCGGCCATGCTGGCGATGTTGTCGCTTTTGACCTTGCAGCAATTTGATCAGGAATTGTCGCCGGCGTTGCAGCAGTGGGGCAGGGTCTTTGCCCGCAGCGAGGCCGCGCTGGTGAGTGAGGCCGCAAAACTTGGCCTGCCGGCGCGGGATCTTTACGGGGTGACCGAGCGTTTTGAATCGCAGCGTGAGGCTAATCGGGAGCTCGGGTATCTCGCGCTGCGCGATGCCAATGGCGCCTTGCTTGCCTCGGTGGGCGCCCCACCCGCCGAGGGCCTGATTGTGGTGCCGGTGATGTCCGCGGGTGAGGTGTATGCCCAGCTTGCGTTGGGCATCGATCCGGCCTTTGCGCGCCATCTCATCAAAGATCTCGCGCTGGATCTGGTGGTGTTGCTGGTGGTGGCGTTGTTTCTCGCGCTGGAGGTGTGGGCGGCGCTTGAAGTGTCGGCGCAGGGCGGCGGGGGCGCGGATTTCGCGCTCATCCGGGCGCCGGCCTTTATGTTTTTTTTCGCGGAAGAGGTCACCCGGCCAGTGATGCCCGGTCTTGTCGGCCAGCTTGCGCGCGGGAACGAGTGGTTGAGTGCGCATTTTTTGGCAGGGGCGCCGATCATGCTGTTCATGTTGATCGTGGCCTTGAGTCAGCCGCTGTTGGGCGCATGGGTGGCGCGGCATGACCGGCGCCGCCTGATGCTGCTGGGGGCGGGGCTCGCGGTGCTGGGGTTTGTCGGCTGCGCCATGGCGGATTCGGTGTGGCAGGTGATGCTGGCGCGGACAGTGGGGGCGATGGGCTATGCCACGCTTTTTGTTGCCTCGCAGGCTTTTGTGGTGGATCACACGGCGCCTGCGCGCCGCGCCGAGGGGTTTGCGCTTTTGGTGAGCGCGATCATGGTGGCCTCGGTGTGTGGCCCGCCGCTTGGGGGAATGCTGGCGGATAACCTGGGGCTGCATGCGCCCTTCGTCGCCGCAGCGGGGTTGGCTGCGGTGTCGTTGGTACTCGCGCTGCGTATGCCTTTGTCATGTTGCCCGCCATCGCAGGGCGCTACCGTGTCGCCCTTCAAGGCCTTATCAGCGCTCGGTAACACGCGTTTTGCGGCGTTGTGCTTTTGCGCGGCACTCCCGGCCAAGATGCTGCTGACGGGGCTCGCGTTTTATCTCTTGCCGCTTTATGCCGCGTCGCTGGGCGGTAGCTCGGCGACGGCGGGGCGCTTGTTGCTGCTGTATGGATTGGTCATGGTGATGCTGGTGCCGCTTGCCGCGCGGCTTTCCGATCGGTTGGGCTGCCGGGAGTCCTTCACTGTGGGAGGGCTTCTCGTGTCTGCTTTGGGTGCCTTGGGCGTGGCGCTGGCGCCGGGTTTTTATTCGTTGGCCTTTGCCATGTTGATTCTCGGGTTGGGGCAAGCGTTCAGTATCGCTTCGCAAAGCGCACTGGTGGGGGTGTTTGCCGAACGCGAAGCGCGGTCTTTTGGAGAGACCGCCGTCTATGGCGCCTATCGCTTCATCGAGCGCTTGGGGAATGCGGCGGGCCCGTTGGTGGCGGGATTTTTCCTGGCAGGCTGGGGATTTGAAAGCGCGTTTCTCGGCTTGAGTGGGGTGGTCCTCATGTTAGCGGCGGTGTTTTTTGTGGTGGTCAGGCGGCATCAAACCGAGGAGGCTTCATGCAGCGTCGCGCGATCTTAAAATGGGCGGCCTGTTCAGCGGGCCTGCTTACCCTGCCAAGGTGGGCGGTGAGCCGGGAGCGGGCGAAAATTTATGTGATCACCTACCGCGGCCCCACCGCGGCGGATCAAGCTTTCATTGCGCATCTTAAGAACACGGATCTCGCGCCGGAATTTCTGCTGCGGGATGTGAATCAGGATGTCTCGCGTCTGCCGCCGCTGCTCGAGGAAATCCGCACCACAAAGCCCGATCTGATTTTCACCTGGGGCACCAATGTGACCGAGGGGGTGGTGGGGCGGCTGGGGGCGGTCGATCCTCGGGCGCACATCACCGATATCC
>JBEAUN010000108.1:0-7785 GCA_041161415.1 Pseudomonadota bacterium
TGGTCTCAAACTCCTCAATCAAAATTCACCGAGCTTGCGGATCGCCGTGCCCAGCATGTCGTCATACGATTGCGCAGCGCGCTGCATCGATTCAAAGTGCCGCAGCGTCTGCATCATCTGCACCATCTCGTGCACATGGGTGACGTTGCTGTTTTCCAGATACCCCTGGCGCATCTCGATCTGGCTCTCGCTCATCACGCTGCCCACCATGCTCTCGGTGCCGCCTTGATAGAGCCCATTGCCGAGCCGCATGAGGTTTTGCGGCGCTTCAAAGCGCACCACTTTGAGATTGCCCACCACCCGGCCGCCTTCACTCACCGCGCCTTGGGCATCGATCGTCGGGGTCTGGGTGGTGAGATGAATCTCGCCGCCCTTGCCCATCACCGGGTAGCCCTGCGCCGTCACCAGCCGGCCGCGGGCATCCACCTGGAATGCGCCGGCACGGGTGTAGGCCGGGCCTTGTGGGGTGTCGACTTCAAAAAAGCCGGCCGACACCAGCGCCACATCCAGCCGATTGCTGGTGGATTTCAAGGTGCCCGGGCGGGGGTCGTTTTGCACTTTCAATTCGGTGGTGAGCCCGTCAACCTGATTCGAAAAGGACACCCCGGGGATCCCACGCTGCACCACCACCTGCCGCTGATAAGCAGGCGTGAGCGCATTGGCGATATTGCTGCTGGTGGCGCTCATGCGGGTCATGTCGCCTTGCATGGCAGTGAGCGCGATTTCGGGCACAGTTTTCATGGCATCTTCCTTTTCGCTCAGGGCGAAACCACAGCAAAAGATTTGAGTTCAATGGCGGGCGGGACTTCCGTCATGGCCAGCACCCGTAGATGCGGCACCACGCGCTCGGTGAGGCTGCGCACATGGCGGCGCAGCTGCGGCGCGCAGAGCAACACCGGCAACAGCTCGGCGCGCATCATGCGCTCGGAATTCGCCAGCAGCTTGCGAATCACACGGTCTGCCAGATCGGGCGCGATGACGAGCGATGCGCCGTCGCTGCTGCGAATGCTGTGCATGAGCTCAGCTTCGATCGCGGGGTCGAGCGTGATCACTTGCAAGGCGCTGCCCTCGCCCACCAGCGAGCGGCAAATCGCAGGGCCCAGTCGGCCGCGCACGGTTTCGGTGAGCTGATCGACATCCTTCACCTGGCGCGCGGCATCCGCGAGTGTTTCCAAAATCGCATCGATATGACGAATGCTCACTTTTTCGCGCAGCAGGTTTTGCAAAATGCGCTGCACATCGCTCACCGACAATACCGTGGGAATCAACTCCTCAATCAGCGTGGGCTGGCGGGTTCGCACGCGGGTGAGCAGCCGCTCGACTTCCATGCGGGTCAAGAGATTCGCCGCCTCGCGACGCAGCACTTCGGTGAGGTGCGTCATGAAGAGCGTTTCGGCATCCACCACGGTGTAGCGGGCTTCTAGTGCTGCGGCGCGCTGCTCGGTTTCAATCCAGAGGGCCGGCAGGCCGTAGGTGGGGTCTTTGGTGAGCTCGCCCGGCACTGCTTTGACATCGCCCGTGGGGTGAATGGCGAGCAAGCGATCAGCGCGCCCCTCGCCACGCGCGGCCAGCACGCCGTCGATATAAATCTCATAGGCATCGCGCGATAAGCGCGAGGCTTCTTTGAATTTCACCGCGGGCAATACCAGCCCCGTCTCGGCGGCGTGGTTTGAGCGGAAGTGGGCCACCCGCTCCATGAAGGGGCTGGATTCACCACCCAAAAGCGTCGTCCAGCCCTGGCCGATGAACACTTCGATTGGCTCGACTTCCAGCGCTTTATAGGGGTCGTCGATTTCTTTTTTGTCGGCTTCCTCCGCCTGACTGGGACGGAGCGTATGGGCCAATTTCGCGCCCACCAGCAAAAGCACAATCAGCGCCAGCGCAGGCCAAGCCGGGATGCCCGGCAGCAGCAGCAACAAACCCAGCGCCCCTGCCACCACCAGCATGATCTTGGGAAATGAAGTGATCTGCTTCAAAGCCTCGGCGCCCAGCATGCCGTCGCTCGCACTGCGAGTGACGATGATGCCGGTGCCCAGCGCAATCACCAGCGCCGGCACTTGAGTGACGATGCCATCGCCCACCGTGAGCAGGGTGTAGGTCTGCAAGGCTTCGCGCCAGGGCATGCCAGCTTGCATCACGCCGATCACCAGCCCGCCGATGATATTGGTGAGCAGGATGAGGATGCCGGCAATGGCATCGCCCTTCACAAACTTGCTCGCGCCATCCATCGCGCCGTAAAAATTCGCTTCCTGCTCGACCTTCTTGCGCCGCGCCTGGGCTTCGGCCTGATCGATGAGCCCCATGTTGAGATCGGCATCGATACTCATCTGCTGACCGGGCATGGAATCGAGCGTGAAGCGCGCCGCCACCTCAGAGACCCGCTGCGCGCCATTGGTGATCACCACATACTGCACCACGATCAAAATCACAAAGACAATCAGCCCGATCACATAATTGCCGCCCACCACATAGGTGCCCACGGCATTGATCACGCGGCCCGCTTCGCCATGCGACAAAATCAGCCGCGTGGCCGCCACGTTCAGCGCGAGCCGGAGCAAGGTGGCAATCAGCAGCATTGAGGGAAAGGTGGAAAACTCCACCGGCCGCGCCATGTAAAAGGTGAGCAGCAGCAGCAAAAACGCCAGGCTGAAATTCGCCAGCAGCAGGAAATCCAGTAGCCACGAAGGAATCGGCACGAACAGCACCACCAACACGCCCAGCACCAGCGCCACCAGCGCGACATCGCCGTGTTTGCCGAAGATTTTTTGCAAGGCCCCCATTGTTAGCGCGCTCCTGCCTGGGTGTGGGTCGAGGTGTTGAGCGCAATCACCCACACCATGATTTTCGCGAGCTCGCCATACAGCGCGGCCGGCACGAAGCCATCCACCGGGCTCTTCCTCCAGATGGCACGCGCCAAGGTGCGGTTTTGCACAATCGGAATACCGCGACGAGAGGCCACCTCGCGCATCGCGGCGGCGAGCTTGCCGGCGCCTTTGGCGATGACCTTGGGCGCATCCATTTCGCCGTGTTTATACGACAGCGCCACCGCGAGGTGGGTGGGATTGGTGATCAGCACATCGGCGCCGCGGGTGCGGCTCAAGGTCTGGCTGCGCGCCAGCAATTCACGCCGCAACTCTTTCAACCGGGCACGAATACGCGAATCCCCCTCGCGATGCTTGATCTCATCTTTCAATTCGCGATGGCTCATGCGCATCTTTTTCAAGAACTCGCGACGGGTGTAGAGAAAATCCACCACCGACAACACGATCAACCCGCCGGCCATTAAAAACGCGGCATCGGTGAAAGCCTCGATCAGCTCGTGCAAAAAGCTCGCTGGCGGCATCATCGCAAAGCGCGGCAAACTAGGCGCCAAGCTCGCCAGCACCCACACCATCACGCCGGTGAGCAGGCACAGCTTTAGCACCGCGCGAAACGCATCGAACACCAAACGCATGGAAAACATCCGCTTGAGACCCGCCACTGGATTCAGCCGCGACCAATCCGGCACCAGCGGCTTGGCGGAAAAAATCACCCCGGTCTGGGCCACATTGGCGAGCACCGCGACCACCATCAGGCACACAAACAAAGGCAGCAGCACCCCTCCTGCCTGCGCGATCATCTGCGCGAGCACCTCAGTGCTGGATTCAATCGTCCATTGCATCTTCGCCGCGCGCAGAAAAAGCGCCCGATCAAACGCAAACTGCGCACGCAGCGCATCCCAACCCGACATCGCCGCCCAGGCCACCGCGACCAACAACACCAGCGCAGAAACCACCTCCGGGCTCTTGCCGACCACGCCCTTTTCGCGCGATTTCTCAAGCTTCCAGGGGGTGGCGGGGAGCGTGCGGTCAAGCTCTGATTCCCGGCTCATATCAGCCATGACCAGCCCTCCAGCAGGGTGATGAAGACCTTGGCCATCACGTCCGATGAATACTTGAGCCACAAAGCAAGCCCCAGCATCGCCGCCGCAATGCGCACCGGCATGCCCAGCAGCAAAATATTCATCTGCGGCAAGGCGCGTGAGAGCACCGAGAGCCCCAATTCCACCAGCAACAGCCAAAACACCACCGGCGCCACCAGCGCAAAGCCCAGCGCAAACAGCGCGCCAGCCTGGGTGATCACCATCGGCGCCGCCGCGGAGACATCAAACGCCGCCCCGGGCGGGATGCGCTCGACCACGAGATAGAGGCCGCGCATCATGGTGTGGTGAATATCCATCACAAAAAACAGCAGCACCGCCAGCAAGGAAAACGCGCTGGTGAGCACTGGCATCTGGGTGCGGGTGGCGGGGTCGAAAAGCTGCGACACGCCAAAGCCCGCTTGGGCATCGATAATGCGGGCGCCAAATGAAAAGGATGAGAAGGCACACAAGAGACCAAAGCCGAGCGCGGCGCCCAGCAGCAATTCGGAGATCGCGGCGAGAATGAGGCGCGGCCAATCCACCCCGAAAGACACCAGCGCGCTCGCTGGCAAGCCCAGCACCAGCATCGCTGACAAACCCAACACCACCAGCACCTTCACACTCGCCGGCAGCTTCATCGACGAGAGCACCGGCGTCATCACCAGCACCGGCGCAAGGCGCAGGCTGAGCAGCAAGGTGCTCATCAAGGCCTCAATGGTCAGCAAGGGAAAATTTGGGGTGGGGGTCATGGGAACATCAAATAAGGCTGGGAATCGCGCTCCACAGGCGCGTTGAAAAACTGCTTAACTCACGCAACATCCAGGGCCCGAAAACAATGAGCGATACAGCGGCGGCTACCAGCTTGGGCACAAATGACAAAGACATTTCCTGCACCTGCGTCACCACTTGCAAGACGCTGATGACAAGGCCCACCAGCATGGTCACACCCAGCACCGGCAGGCTCACCAGAAGCCCTGTCCAAAATAAATCCGCCATCAAGCGCAGCGCCACATCTGCATTCATGTTCATTCCGCCTGGGTAGGCTTGCCCTCAACGCAAAAAGCCGACCGGGCCGCGGTGAAAACCACGGCCCACACGGCCACTTAAAAGAAATCCGCACTGACAAGACCACCCGTGCGGCAGGCGATTAACACGCCGGCCCTGCGTGCCTGGCAGGAAGGAAAAGTTCAAGCCTTGCGGCTAGCACCAAGATATAAACAAGCCGAATTCTTCGGAGCGCTCGCACTTTAGAAGGCTGAGTGGCGACACCATAGGTGCACAAAGACAGGAGTCTTAAAACCTGCTTTGGGCACCTTTCTAAAAGCACCATCCCTAGCCGACACCGCACATTCATCCTTCGACCAATCCCACGGCAAACGGGCTTTCATGTTTCCCTGACCCCACCAAACACCACAGCACTCGCCCGCACCGCCACGCCCCACAAGTCGAACGCGCTTTTTGGTTGCAGCTGAACCTGGCGCACCTTCGGCCACACCACCGAAAACCCGTAAAATCCGTTCCATACCAGACGCATATGAAGTACATTCGACAACATCTTGACCACACGAAGATGGTCTTGCCCTAGGGAGGGGCCGCGCATGTCCTTCAATCACTCCGCAGCGATTTCGCGCGCCGCGCTCGGCTCCCTGCGGCCCACCGTGTTAGCGGCCTTGCTGGCCATCAGCGCCCCGGTCTTCGCGCAGTCCGACCCGGTGAATGCCCTGCGTGATCTCATCAATGCCGGGCGGATGAAAGAGGCCTATGCGCTTGCGCGTGACAACGAAGCGCACCTGGGCGACCCCGCTTTTGATTTTCTCTTCGGCCTGGCCGCCACCGATTCCGGCCACGCGGCGGCTGCGGTGCTGGCTTTGGAGCGGGTGGTGAGCGCATTCCCTGAAGACCAAAATGCCCGCCTGGAGCTCGCTCGCGCCTATTTCATCCTGGGGGAAGATGCCCGCTCAGCAGAAGAATTCAACAGCGTGCTGGCGAAAAACCCGCCGCAGCTGGTAAAGGACAACATCCAGCGCTTTCTCGACGCCATCCGCGCGCGGCAAACCGCCTACAACGTGACCACCCGCGGCTTTATTGAAACCGGCGTGGGGCATGATTCCAATGTCAATGCCGGCCCGGCGCGCAGCTTTGCCCTGCCCTCGGGCGCGGCCTTCACCATCACCGATGATGCGGCGGTGGGGCTGCCCACCTATTTCGTGCCTTATGCCGCCGGCATGTCAGTGTCGGCGCCGTTTCGCCCGGGCATGATTGCCTCATTCAGCGCGGCGGCCGACGGCCGCAATCACAACGGCAGCACCCGCTTTGAACAAAACAGTTACGACCTCGCGGCGGGCTTGTCGATTCTGGATGAAGACAACCTCTACCGCGCCACACTCGGTTACACCGACCTCGAGCTCGATGGCGCGCGCTACCGTCACAGCATCAACCTGGGCGGAGAATATCAGCGGCAGCTCAGCATCAAAAATATCGCCTCGATCTTCACCCAGCTGAGCACACTGCGTTACACCGGCACCAACAGCAATCGCGATGGCAAATCGATCGTGGTCGGCACCAACTGGCGCCATGCGCTGCTCGATAAATGGGCGACCCAACTCACCGCCGCGCTATTTTTCGGGCGCGATCTCAATGGCGAAGGAAGGCATGATTTTTCGCGCGATCTCACGGGCGTGCGGCTCGGTGTCTCGACCTCGCCCCACGGCAAGTGGGTGGTCTCAGGCGGGCTCAATTATGCCCGTTCGAATTACTTCGACCCCGATCAAAGCTTCCTTGGCGCGATCAACCAAAATCCGATCGCGCTGGCGTTAAGCGGGCCGGAGCCCAGCACCCGACGCGACGACACCAGCCGCGGCATCGATGTAGGCGCCACATGGCTCGCCTCGCGCACCATGAGTGTGCGGCTTGACCTCAACCACACCCGCAGCGAATCGAACATCGAAGTCTATTCCTATCGGCGCACCGCCTATTCGGTGAAGGCCCGCTACGAATTCTTCTAATGCCACGCGCGCTCCCCTCCCTCATCACACGCACAAGGACCGCCCCATGAGCCCACGCAAATTGCCGCTGCTTGCTGCCGTCATGATGACACCGATTGCGGCGGGTATCGCGCAGGCCGCACCCGCTGGGCGGGTGCTGATGGTGGTGGGGGACGCCAGCGCCGAACGCAGTGGGCAAAAGAGCCCCTTGAAGCGCGGCGCGCTGGTGGAAGAAGGCGATCGGCTGACCACGGGCGCGGCGTCCAGTGTGCAGGTGATGTTCACCGACCAGGGGCTGATCGCACTGCGTGAAAACTCCAGTTTCAAGATCGAGAAATTCAGCTTTCAGCAGGGCGCGGATGCGGCCAACTTCAAGCTCGAAAAAGGCGGCGTGCGCACTGTGACCGGCCAGGTGGGCAAGGCCAACAACAAGGATTATTCGCTTGATGCGGTGGTGGCGACGATCGGCATTCGCGGCACCAACTTCGAGCTGGTGCTGTGCGAAGGCCAGTGCGCAGGCAATGGCAGCGCGGCGAAAAACGGCCTGTATGGCGTGGTGCGCGGCGCATCCGGCGGCACCAGCCGCATCACCATCAGCAATGATGCCGGCGACAAGCTCTTGGGGAAGAATGATTCCTTCTTCGTCGCCGACCGCAACACGCCGGCCCAGCAACTCGTTGCCCCGCCTTCATTTGTGACGGCGCGCAGCGAATCAGCCAAAAAAACTGCTGAGAAATCCGAAGAAAAAACCGACAGCAAGACCGCCGAAAAAGCCACCGACAAGCCCGCGGAAAAAGACAGCACGAAATCCGAGGGCACAAAATCCGACAACACAAAAACCCAAACCAAGACCGAGCCCACCAGCCAGCCGGACAAGAGCGCCGAGGCCCCCACCCCAGC
>JBEAUN010000157.1:0-12392 GCA_041161415.1 Pseudomonadota bacterium
GGTATATTCAGCGTACTGACCAGCCAGACGCGGGTACTGCGCCGGGATGCCCGCACCCACAGGCCCGTGGCAGGCGGCGCAGGCCGGCAGGCCGCGGGTGCTATCGCCCGCGCGATAGAGCTTCTGGCCCAACTCGACCGTGGCTTGATTCTTGGCTTGGCCGGGCTTGGCTTTCTGGCCGGCGTAATACAGGGCGAGCCCCTTCATGTCGTCATCGGAGAGCGAGGCGACCATGCCGCCCATCACCGCATTGGCGCGCTCGGCGGGCTTGCCATCGACGCTTTTGAAGTTACGCAGCTGCTTGTGGAGATATTCAGGCACTTGGCCGGCGAGCTTGGGATTGGCGGGGATGGCGCTATTGCCATCCGCGCCATGGCAGGCGGCGCACATCTGGGTGGCGGTTTCCCGCGCCTTGGCCAGATCCGGCTTGGCTGGCGCGGCGGCGGGCGGGTTGGCCTGCGCCACCGAGAAGGGCATGGCCCCCGCGAGCACGGCGAGCGAAATAACCAAAGAGCGAATCAAGGTGCGCTGAATCATTTTTGCCTCGAACAAAAAGAAAATCCGGGAAGGTTGTGAGAGGGGTGGGGGTGATGTCGAAAAGTGTTCCGGTGGTGTCATGCAATCTATTGGCGGAGCCTGATGGTCGCGACTGCCGCCTCACGCCATGCCCAAACCCAAAAGGGCGGCTTCCAAAACCTGATATTCTATCGCACTTCCCGCGGCCTAGGCCACGCGGCTTTATGCAACGACCCAATCTGACATGCCTCTCTTTCGCCACGCCCAGTTTGTGACCTCCATTGCCAGACCCGTCGATCTCTCGCCTGCGCCTGAGCCCGAGGTGGCTTTTGCGGGCCGCTCGAATGCCGGTAAATCGAGTGCGATCAACACTTTGGCAGGGCATACCCGGTTGGCGTATGTCTCCAAAACGCCAGGCCGCACTCAGTTGGTTAATTTTTTCCGGCTGGTCAATGGCGGCATGCTGGTTGATTTGCCCGGGTATGGTTATGCCGAGGTGCCGGAAAAAATCCGCCAGCAGTGGGTGCATCTTCTGGAGCGCTATCTCACGCGGCGGGCCAATCTGGTCGGGCTGGTGCTGATCATGGATTGCCGCCATCCGCTCACAGTGCTGGATCGCCAGATGCTCGACTGGTTCGCCCCGCGCGGTTTGCCGATTCATGTGCTGCTCACCAAATCTGACAAACTCACCCGCGGCCCGGCGGCGCAGACTTTAGCTTCGGTGCGGCGCGAGCTTGCTGCCTGGGGCGATCAGGTGTCGGTGCAGCTTTTTTCAAGTCTCGCCAAGACCGGTATCGAGGATGTGGAGAAGGTGCTGGGCGGCTGGTTTGAGGCGGCCGGTTACCCGGAGCCGCAGGCGCCTCCGCCCCCGCCGCCCAAGCGCATCCGCCGCCGGAAGGATAAAAATAAGGCCTCCGACACCGGGGATGGCACGGAGGCCCAAAACCCTGACAATGAGGTCAAGGCACCCGCCAAGGGAGGTAAGGCGGGGGGTGATTCAGGAACCACCCAACCCTAAGACCGGCTTTTCTGCATAAAGTTCAGACAAGCCCGCCTTTGTTTTCGGAGCCCTGTGCGATGACATTTTTGCCTAAACAAACAGCATTCCCGGCCACACGGCTGCGGCGCATGCGTCGTGATGAGTTTTCTCGCCGTCTGATGCGGGAAAATCGCCTCACGGTGGATGATCTGATCTACCCGGTGTTCGTTAAGGAGGGCCGCGCTGAGTCGGAAGCCGTGGCCTCGATGCCCGGGGTGTTTCGGCACAGCCCGGATCGGCTTTTAGAGCTCGCCCGCGAGGCGCATGACTTGGGCATCCCGGCCTTGGCGCTGTTTCCGGTGATCGAGCAGGGCAAGAAAACCCCCGGCGCTGAGGAGGCCTGGAACCCCGATGGCCTGGTGCCACGGGTGGTACGTCTTTTGAAGGCGGAATTGCCCGAGCTGGGGCTCATCACCGATGTAGCGCTCGACCCCTACACGAGCCATGGGCAAGATGGCCTCATCGACCCGCAAGACCCGCGCGGCTACGTGCTCAATGACGAAACACTTAAAGCGCTCTCCGCCCAGGCGTGCTGCCATGCGCAAGCCGGGGCCGATGTGGTGGCGCCCTCTGACATGATGGATGGTCGCATTGGCGTGATTCGCGCCGAGCTCGAGGCGCAGGGCCATATCCACACCCGCATTCTTGCGTATTCAGCGAAATATGCCTCGAGCTTCTACGGCCCGTTCCGCGATGCGGTGGGCTCAGCCACCAACCTTGGCAAGGGCAATAAAACCACTTACCAGATGGACCCCGCCAATAGCGATGAAGCCTTGCACGAAGTGGCGCTGGATATTGCCGAAGGGGCTGACATGGTGATGATCAAGCCCGGCATGCCTTATCTCGATATCGTGCGGCGGGTGAAGGACGAGCTCAAGGCGCCCACCTTTGTGTATCAGGTGAGTGGGGAATACGCGATGCTCAAAGCGGCCGCGCAGAATGGCTGGCTGGATGAGAAAGCCTGCGTGATGGAGTCGCTGCTCGCCTTCAAGCGTGCTGGGGCGGATGGGGTGCTGAGCTATTTTGCGCTGGATGTGGCGCGGTGGCTGAAGGATTGAGCGAGGCTTTTGGTCGCGCAAAGTCGGTTGTCGTCAGTCGTCGTAAAAAAAGGAATTGGGGTGTGATGAATAGCCGCCAACTTCTGCTGCTGCTCTGGGTCGTTTGGTTTCCGTTGAGGGCGCAGGCCGAATCGTCGCAGACAGAGCCGCAGCAGGCCAAGCCGGAGCAGGCAGAGCCGACCGAGTCCAACCGATGCACAAGCACGCTCTGCGGGTTTCGGCAAGACGAGCGGCGGTTACTTGAAGCCGGCGGCCTTGTGCGCAGGGATAACGATCAACTCCAGTTGCCTTTGTCATCTCCAGGCGAGGCGCTGGTGTTGGTTGATGTGCCTGCCGATAGCAAAGACTCGGACCGCGTCGTCTATTACAGCTACGCAGGGTTTCTGCCTGCGATCAATGCCTATCTTGTCGCGCTCGCCTTTTGGGAGGGGCACGGGTATTTTTTGATCAACAAGCGATCGGGGCAAAAAGTCTATCTGTCGGGCTATCCGGAGGTGTCACCGGATGCCAAGCATGTGCTGTCGGTGTCAAGCGATCTCATAGCCGGTTACAGCCCGAATACGGTCGAGGTGTTTTCGGTGTCGTCGGGCGCGTTCAAGAGCGTTGCTGAATTAAAACTGGGTTCCGCCCTCCCCAACGGCCTCATCAAATCAAGTTGGGGGCTTGGCATTCCCCGCTGGATCAATAATCAGCAGGCGGTCATGGTTAAGTTTTGTTTGGAGATACCGGACGCATCGGCTGACGTGCGAGAGCGGCCATGCGGCCTTGTGGAGCTGCGCGAGCGGGACAGTAAATGGCAGCTGCGAGAATTGATTGGATCGAAGGCCGTCAGCCATTAAACCTTGCCCGGGGGTGAGCCATCAGCTCGCACCAGGCGCCGCATCACATCCAGGATGTTCCCCACCGATTTGATTTTGAAATCGACATAAGCCGGCCGATGCAAAGCGCGGCTCACCCACACCGTGGTGAAGCCCAAGCGTTTCGCGGTGCGAAGATTAGCGAGGCTGTCTTCCACCAGCACGCAGCGGCTGGCGGCGAGCTTTTCTGCCCGCAGCAGGCGGCGAAAGCCTTCGATTGCGGGCTTGGGCACAAAGCGCGTGTCTTCGATCGCGCTCAACGAATCAAAGTGTTGTTCCACCCCCATCAGCTGCAAAACCTGGCGTGCATAATGGCGTGGGCCGTTGGAAAAAACGATTTTGCGCCCGGGGATACGGCGCAAAACAGCATTGAGCTGCGGCTCGAAAACCAGCAGCGAGGCCAGGTTGTCAAACTGATGGGTGTGCCATAAAAAATGCCGCGGGGACACCGCATGGTGCTTCATCATCCCTAAGAGTGTTGCGCCATAGCGCCGCCAATAATGCGAGCGAAGTGCGGTGGCGTCTTCCAGGGTGAGGCTCAGATGGCGGGCGATGTAGCCCGCCATGCTGGCATGGATGTGGGGGAAGATATGCGCGGAGGCATCATGCAGTGTGTCATCCAGATCAAACAGCCACACCCGCGGGCGCGCACTCACTTGCTTTTGATCAGCGTGCCCACACCGCTCGCGGTGAGGATTTCCAGCAGCAGGGCGTGCTCCACGCGGCCATCGATAATGTGCACTGATTTCACGCCGTTGCGCGCCGCATCCAGGGCCGAGGCGATCTTGGGCAGCATGCCGCCGGAGAGCGTGCCATCGGCCACCAGATCGTCGATGTTTTTCGGGGTGAGCCCGGTCAGCAGTTTGCCGTTTTTATCCAGCACGCCGGGCGTGTTGGTCATAAGCACCAGTTTTTCCGCGCCAAGGATTTCAGCCAGTTTGCCGGCGACCAGATCGGCGTTGATGTTGTAGGTCTCGCCCTCGGGACCCACGCCGATCGGGGCGATTACCGGGATGAAGTCGCCGGAATCCAGGAAGCTGATGATCGAGGGGTCGATCGAGGTGATCTCGCCCACCTGGCCCAGATCGATGGGGCTCTCCGGGTGCTCCTTGTTTTCCATCAGCAGCTTTTTGGCGCGGATGAAAGCGCCATCCTGGCCGGTGAGCCCGACGGCCTTGCCGCCGGCCTGGTTGATGAGATTGACGATTTCCTTATTCACATGGCCGCCCAGCACCATCTCGACGATATCCATGGTTTCCGCGTCGGTCACGCGCATGCCCTGGATGAATTCGCCCTTTTTCCCTAAGCGCTTCAAAAGATCATCGATCTGTGGGCCGCCACCGTGCACCACCACCGGATTCATGCCCACGAGTTTCAAGAGCACCACATCGCGCGCGAAGCACTCCTTGAGCTGTGGGTCAGTCATGGCGTTGCCGCCGTATTTAATGACGATGGTTTTGTCGTAGAAGCGTTTGATGTAGGGCAGGGCTTCGGCCAGGATGCCGGCCTTGGTGGCAGGGGTGAGGGTGTCGCTCATGGATGTGGGCTCTTGGCTGGGGCGTGAGTGAAGCAAAGGCCGATATTGTAATGGGCTTGGGGCGGTTGCAAAAGCAGGGACGATGGGCGTGGATTTCGCGTCGGGAACCTTCCTTGCGTTGACGCTACTACAGCCCCGAACCGGACCTCCAGGGAGCTTTACCATGCGCCTTAACCCGAATGCCCGCCCATTTTTTCCTGCCGCACATCCTGCGGTTGTAGAACCCACCAATTCTGCTGTGCCTGGGGGATATCGACCCGGTGACGCGAACTGGGTGGAGTGCGCACGTAAGGTGCGTAGGTACCTGGACCTTGATAGAGAACTCAATAACCTCGATCCTGAGGGGGTGCGTGATCTGTCCCTGGCGAATGCCGAGCGTGCCACGGAACGGAATGTTCGTGACATTGAACATCATGCGATGCGCCAGATTCAATCGCTGGTCGAGGAGTCAGACAGGTTGCGTCGGTCCTCGTTCGAATTGAGTCCCAATTACTCGACATCGGTAGCAGAGGCCCGCGCCAAGCTTGAATCCTTGAAAGATCGAGCGTCAAGCATGGTTGCCAACGTCGCGAGGCTTGAGCGGGAGATCGATAAGCGGGTGCCTGAAATCGAATTTCGGCGTCTCCGCCGCAACGGTATGCAGCCGATGGTGAATCATTTAAATGCACGCAAGAAACCGCTTGTCGAGCTACTGCGCGGGACGTCTTTGGCTGTTGATCAGATCAATCAGATGATTGCTGCGGAGCAGAGTCTGCCGGACGCGCTGTTCAACGAATTGGAGAGAGCATGTGGCCGGATAATGGCCGGCCGCGTGCGGCGTTCTTTGGAAAATTCATTGGATGCCCCACGGATTATGTCGGCCCTGATCGAGTGCATCAGAACGGGAAATAAAAACGGAGAGGGGCCCCAGTACGCCTATGCGTTTGCGTTGTTGGGACGGCATCTCGCCAAAGCGGCACCCATGCCACGGCATGAG
Source organism: Pseudomonadota bacterium (assembly GCA_041161415.1). GTDB lineage: Bacteria > Pseudomonadota > Gammaproteobacteria > Burkholderiales > Rhodocyclaceae > JBEAUN01. Next base: position 5,984 of record JBEAUN010000157.1, read on the forward strand.
CTGGTGGGGGTGACCATTGGTACAGTCATGCTGGCGGCTCTGCTGTGCCGGAATATTGAATCCTCTGCTTTGGCCCGGTCGGACCTTGCGATCAGGACAAGCGCTGCGCTCATGTTTTGTCTGCTCGTTGCCATAGGCTACACCCGAGTGGTGCGTAGATTGAATGCTGATACAGCGCATGCTCAGTCTGACCAGATCCTTCAAGATTTACTCAAACGTCGTCTGGTGCGGGGATGCTTTTCCAAGGCACAGCAGGCCCAAGAGTCGCTCAATGCAGTGGTTGAGCGCATCAAGGCGATGCCAAATGTGGATGCCCAGCAGATTGAGCACTGGCGAAGTGTGATTTTGGGGGCGGGTTTGCTCGATGGGAAAAGACTCATGCAGCATATGCGTGCCATCGAGACCTGGGGCGAAGAAAAAATGCTGCAGGCACTCTCTCCGTGGTTGCGCGCGCACGCTTGGCTGAATGATCGGGAGCTTCCGGCGATCCACGAGGAGAATCTGCGAGACCTGGAGACGCTTTCAAATCAGCAAAGAAACGACGAGAAAGCACTTGAAGAAGAGAGTGCTGCGCTTGTGGCGATTCAAGAGCGCATTGATAGCCAGACCTTTGTGTGTGAAGAGATTCAGCGCCGCCGCCAGGTAGTGTGGGAAACCTTGGAGAACCAGAATCGGGCGCATCGGGAGATCGATCAAGAAACACATGATGCAGTGGCCAACCTTCGGCAGCAATATCGGCAGGACGTGCAGAACATTCTCGCTCACTACCACGAAACAGCCGCCCACCGTGCAGCGTGCCGGGCTGAGCTCGAGGGCTTGTTTTCAGAGCAGCAGGTGCTCGAATGGGTGAGACACTTGATGACGCCATTCGCTTTTGAAATGGTGCAGCAGCGGCACCTTGCTGTTGAGGTGCCAGAACTCAGAAGGCGTACCCAGGAGGAGGGGCGTTTCATCAATGGTTCGGGGCTTGCTGTCAGAAGTCCGGCCGGGCGTGCTTCATCCTGGCCAACCACAGTGCATTTGTTGCAAGCCTTGCTGGATGCACATAAGGCCGTGGCTGACCTGAACGTTGATCCGCTCTCAACCCCGAGCGATTTGCTGGTGGAACATCAGCGCCCACTGGGCGTGGTGGTCGATTGGTCGCGGGAGCCCGGTGAGCGTGAAATTGAATCAAGGGCAAGCCGCGTGTCTTTCGTGGGGGTGTCCGATGGCGGCGTGAGGGTGAGCCACATCTATCCGGTGTGACTGTCCAAGCGGCCTGGCAGCGCGAGAATCGCGTTGCGGTTGGTCCAGGAGAAGACCTTTTCTGCGGCATCTCGCCAGGGGTGCCAGGCCCAGGTGAGGTGCTCATCGGGCGCGAGCCGGATTGGCGTGCCGGTGGGCACGCACAGGCTGAAGACATGCTCGGTGTTGTATTTGACGCCCGCGGGGTAGCGGTCGCGCCATAGGCGGAAAATTTCAAATTGCTCGGCGTGCTGCCAATCGATCAGGCTGTGCTGCGTGGCATTGATGCCGGTTTCTTCGAAGACTTCGCGCTGCGCGGTTTGGATGAGCGACTCATCGGCCTCACGGCTACCTGTGACCGATTGCCACAGACCCGGGGTGCGGGCACGTTCCAGCAACAACACATCAAGGTGCTCAGTGTGAATCACCACCAGCACTGAGACGGGCTGCTTTAACGCGCTCATGTCAGCGAGGGCAGGATCGCAAGGCCATTGGGGTGAAGATCAGCGAACACCCAGAAGCTGCGGCCGTCTTCTCGCCACAACGCGGCGGTGGTGTTGAAAATATCCGCCGCCACCAGAAAATCGGCTTGCGCGTTGGCGACAAAATCCGCGCAGTTTTCGAGCAGCACGAGATAGCCTTCGCCCTCTACCCATGAGAGGTCCGCGAGGCAATCGGAGAGCGCATCCCAATTCGCCCCGAACCACTCCGGAAAGCCCATGCCTTGGGCGATGCGGTCCAAAAAGGCATCTTTGTCCCGCACGCCTTCAAGCGAGATATGAAAGATGGCAAAGCCCAAGTCCTGGGCTGCTTTGATAAGCGGCGCACTGCCTTGCGCAGGCAGATTGAAAATGCCGCTGCGACGCGCATCACCCAACACGCTAAGAGCAGAATGCGGTGAGGTCATTGGCGAATCCTCATGAAGCTGCGGTAGTGGTCGGCGGTATAGTAAAACTCTTCGCCCCGGCCGGCGACGATGCGTTTGGCACCGCGGGTTTTAAGGCCCGGCGTGGGGACGGTGAATTCGCGGTAATAACCCTTGGGTCGTTCCGGCAGCAGACGCTCGCGATTAAAAAAGGTGATGCCATCGCGTTTGTAGGGATAAGGCCCGCCGGCGCGGATGAGCGCAAGCGTTTGCGCGGCCTCCGGTGGCAAGGCGCTGAGCGCGACTTCCGGAATGGCGACGCTCTGCGCTTGAGCCGGAAGGGCCCAAGCGAATAGCGCAAACCAAAGGAGCAGGAGCGCTCTGAACCGCATCGACATCACCGACTTTCAGTGTGAGGAAAGCACGCGCAGCAACGCGCCTTCACGCCTTTGCCGCTTCCGTTTGCCGCAGGCGGATGTGCAATTCCCGCAGCTGCTTTTCATCCACTTCGCTCGGCGCATTGGTGAGCAGACACTGCGCGCGCTGCGTCTTGGGGAAGGCGATCACATCACGAATCGATTCGGCGCCCGTCATCATGGTGACAATGCGATCCAGCCCAAAGGCCAGCCCGCCATGTGGGGGAGCGCCATACTTGAGCGCGTCGAGCAGGAAGCCGAATTTGAGTTGCTGCTCTTCCGCGCCAATCGACAAGGCTTCGAAGACTTTCGATTGCACATCGGCGCGGTGAATACGCACCGAGCCGCCGCCAATTTCCCAGCCATTCAAAGCGAGGTCATAGGCCTTGGCGAGACACTTTCCCGGGTCGGTCTTGAGGTATTCCTCATGGCCATCCTTGGGCGAGGTGAAGGGGTGGTGGCAGGCATTCCAGCGACTGGCTTCGTCGTCGTATTCAAACATCGGGAAATCCACCACCCACAGCGGCCGCCAGGCCTCACCGGTGAGATAGCCCTTTTCATGGCCAAGCTTCACGCGCAGTGCGCCCAAGGCGTCATTGACCACCTTGGCTTTATCGGCGCCGAAGAAAATGAGATCGCCATCGAGGGCGCCAGTGCGGCTCAAAATGGCATCGATCGCGGCATCATGGAGGTTTTTGACGATCGGTGATTGCAGGCCGTCGCGGCCTTTGGCGCGCTCATTGACCTTGATCCAGGCCAGCCCCTTGGCGCCATAGATGGCGACAAACTTGGTGTAGTCATCGATCTCGCCGCGGGTGAGACTGCCACCGCCGGGAATGCGCAAGGCCGCCACACGGCCGGCAGCATCATTGGCCGGGCCGCTGAAGACCTTGAAATCCACATCGCGCATGGCGTCAGTCAATTCAGTGAGCTCGAGTGTGACGCGAAGATCGGGTTTGTCGGAGGCGAAGCGCGACATCGCCTCCGCGTAGGTCATGCGCGGGAAGGGGTTGGGCAGCTCGACGGCCAGCGCTTCCTTGAAGACAAAGCGAATCATGTTTTCCATGATCGCGGTGATTTCATCTTCGTTGAGGAAGGAGGTTTCGATATCGACCTGGGTGAATTCCGGCTGGCGGTCAGCGCGCAGGTCTTCATCGCGGAAACATTTGGTGATCTGGTAGTAGCGATCAAAACCGGCCACCATCAACAGCTGCTTGAAGAGCTGAGGCGATTGCGGCAGCGCAAAGAATTGCCCGGCATGCACGCGGGAAGGCACCAGATAATCGCGCGCACCTTCCGGTGTGGATTTAGTGAGCATCGGCGTTTCGATGTCGATGAACCCGGCGCCATCGAGAAAGCGCCGGAAGGCCATCGCGGTGCGATAGCGCAGCATGAGGTTTTTCTGCATCTGCGGGCGACGCAGATCGATCACGCGGTGCGTGAGCCGCGTGGTTTCAGAGAGATTTTCCTCGTCGATCTGGAAGGGCGGCGTGGCAGCGGCATTGAGCACTTCGATGTCCTGCGCCAGCACTTCGATCTCGCCGCTCGTCATGTTCGGATTCACCGTGCCCTCGGGGCGGCGGCGCACCCTGCCGGTGATCTTCAGCACGAATTCATTGCGGACCGCTTCAGCGGTGTGGAAAGTCTGCTCGCGATCCGGGTCACACACCACCTGCACCAGCCCTTCGCGGTCGCGCAGGTCGATGAAGATCACCCCGCCATGATCGCGGCGGCGGTGTGCCCAGCCGCACAGCGTAACGGTTTGATCGAGTTGGGCGGCAGTGACCTGCCCGCAGTAATGAGTTCGCATGGTTTGTGTGTCCGAATGAATGGCGCGGCACCGCAGGATGCCGCAAGAAAATTAACTGGCGCGGCCCTCGTTCATCGCCTCGGCTTCAGGCGGCAGGACGCGTGTGGGCGGGCCGACGACGCCCATGGAGATGACATATTTCAAGGCTTCGTCCACGCTCATGTCGAGCTCGATGACCTCCGAGCGGGGCATCATCAGGAAAAAACCCGAAGTCGGGTTGGGCGTGGTCGGCACATAGACGCTCACATAATCGCCCGGCAAATGGCGCGCGGCATCGCCTCGCGGGGTGCCGGTGAGAAAGCCGATTGTCCATGCGCCTTGGCGTGGGTACTGCACCAGCAGCGCTTTGCGGAACGCCTCCCCCGAGCTTGAAAACAGGGTGTCAGAGACCTGCTTTACGCTGGAATACACCGATTTGACCACCGGGATGCGGGACAGAATACCCTCCCACAGCTTCAAGACGCGCTGGCCGATGAAATTAGCGGTGACCACGCCGGTGAGCAAAATCACCAGCAGTGACAACACCACGCCAAAGCCGGGCGCGGAAAAGCCGATCAGTGCGCCGGGCTGCAACGAGGCCGGCAACAGCAGCAGGGTTTGATCCAGGGTGCGGATGATTACCGCCAGCACCCAGACGGTGATCGCCAGCGGAATCCAGACCAACAGGCCGGTGATGAAGTAGCGCTTCATAGAGGCTCAGTGACAGGCGCAGGAGGTGCCGCAGCCTCCGGCAGGCGCGCTGCTTGTTGCCTCGCTGCCGGACGATTTTTCCGCGGGCTTGCTGCTGCCTTTGAAATCGGTGGCATACCAGCCGCTGCCGGTCAGCTGAAAGCCCGGTGCGGACAAGAGCTTGTTGAAGGATTCCTTGCCGCACGCCGGGCAGGTGGTGAGCGGCGCGTCGGCGAGTTTTTGCAGCACCTCTTTTTGGTGCCCGCAAGCGCTGCAACGGTATTCGTAAATGGGCATGATGCACCCCCAATCAAAAACCGGGATTATATCGCCAACTGCAGTCCGCGCCCTGTCTGCTTAAAAACCAAAAAACGCCATCGAAGTGTCGCGCCCGATGAACAGCGCAATCAACCCGGCAGCAGCGAGATACGGCCCAAAAGGAATCGGATTGGCGCGCTCGAGGCGGCCGGTCACCATCATCGCCGAGCCCGCAATCACGCCGACAATCGAGGAAGCGAGCACCACCATCGGCAGCACCTGCCAGCCCAACCACGCGCCGATGGCGGCCAACAGCTTGAAGTCGCCATAACCCATGCCTTCCTTGCCGGTGGCGAATTTGAATCCCCAATACACCAGCCACAAGAGGCCATAGCCGGCGATGGCGCCGATAACTGCGCTTTGGAGATCGGTGTAAGTGCTTGTGAGATTCAAGGCGAGCCCCAGCCACAAGAGCGGCAGGGTGATGCTGTCAGGCAAAAGAAAGGTGTCGAGATCGATGAAGGTGAGCGCCACCAGGGCCGCAATGAATACCAGGGCACCCAGGAGCGCAGCCTTGGGTCCCATCATCCAGGCAGCGAGCGCGAAGAGTGTGCCGGTGAGCGCCTCGACCAGCGGATAGCGTGGGCTGATCCCCACCGCGCAATAACGGCAGCGCCCTTTTTGCAGCAGGTAACTTAAGAGCGGAATGTTATTCAAGAGCGAGAGCGTATGACCGCACGTGGGGCAATGCGAGCGGGGTAGGGCGAGATTGAAGGGCTCGCTCTCTTCGATCGGCACATCCTGATACGCTTTGCACTGCGCTTCCCACTCCCGCTCCATCATTTTGGGTAGGCGATAAATCACCACATTCAGAAAACTCCCTACGAGCAGGCCAAGTAGCAGGCAGGCGAAAATGAGGGGCACGGGCAGCAACAGCGGGTCGAAGAAGCTCATCGAGTGTCATGCTCCGGATATGACAAGCAGATGAGGCATTGTATCCGGGGGCGCGTCACTTTTCGATTGTTTCGGACGGCGCATTTTTGTGGCGCAGTTGCGCCGCACACTCGCGCAGCTGGCCGAGTCCCGCGACCACGGCCGTGATGGTCAAACCACGGCCACGCAGCTGATCCAGGAGCGCCACGTCGGTCGGGTCTGCCATCGCCAGCG
>JBEAUN010000158.1:0-2996 GCA_041161415.1 Pseudomonadota bacterium
ATTTCAGCGGCAGCAGCTGGGGTCCAGCTGCCAGTGCGCCAGCAAAGGCCGGTACCGCTGCGCGCTACCACGCCGCGGGCGTCGATGGCGTAGGGGACATTGCCCTTGGTGTCGACGACGATGTCGCCGGCGGTTTGGGCTTGAGCAACACCGGCAGCGGCCAGGGCGGCGACGAGCGCGAGCTTCTTGAGTTGGTTTTTCATGTTTTTCCTTGAGGGGTTCAATCAAAAAAACTGTATTGTTTCAGCGCCGATGCATCTCGATTTCTGCTGCTTGCTTCACCGCTGATCGGGTCCTGCCGTCTTTCTGGCATTTCACCTTTACAGGCGGAGCGCATTCTGCCACACCTTGGCAGTTTCGAGCAATTGGAGGTTTTCCGCTGCCAAAAGATGCCGATCAGCGACTTTTAGCTGACCGCCCACCCACACATGGCTGATGTGTTCACGCCCCGCGACATAGACCAAATGGGAGGCGGGGTTAAAGTGCGGCGCGCAGATCCAGTCGGAAAGATCCAGTGCGGCCAAATCTGCCCATTTGCCTTTTTCGATGGAGCCGATTTTATCGCCCAAGCCGAGTGTTTCTGCGCCTTCCAGGGTGGCCATACGAAGCACGTCATGGGCTTTGAGCGCAGCGGCGTCGCCGCTTGAAACCTTGGCGAGCAGTGCGGCGTGGCGCATTTCCTGGAGCATATCCAGACGGTTGTTGCTGGCTGCGCCGTCGGTGCCCAGGCCCACGGGCACACCCGCCGCGCGAAGTCCGCAAACCGGCGCAATGCCGCTGGCGAGCTTCATGTTTGAAGTGGGGCAATGCGCCACCGCGCCGCCGTGGCGGGCGAGGAGCTCGATATCTTGCTCATTCAAATGCACGCCATGCACCGCCAACAGCCCCGGGCCGATGAGCCCGAGCGCGTGCATTCTCGAAAGCGGGCGCACATGTTGGGCTTTGAGGCTGTCGTTGATTTCCGTGGCGGTTTCATGCACATGAATCTGCACCGGCAATTCCAGCTGATCGGAGAGCATCTGGATGCGACGGAAGGTGTCGTCGCTGATGGTGTAGGGCGCGTGCGGTGCCATCGTAAAGCCAATGCGCGAGTGCCCGGCCCAAGCGTCACGCGCGGCAAGCCCTTTGGCGAGGTAATCATCCACGTCGCTCGCGTAGGGCGTCGGGAATTCGATCACGGTGAGCCCCATCACCGCGCGCAGCCCCAGGGTGTCGGTGGCGCGGGCGGCGGCGTCGGGGAAGAAATACATATCAGCAAAGCAGGTGGTGCCGCCACGCAGCATTTCGGCGCAGGCGAGCAGGGTGCCATCGAAGACGAATTTTTCGCTGACATGCTTGCCCTCGGCGGGCCAGATTGCGTTTTGCAGCCATTCCATCAGCGGCAGATCATCGGCCAGACCGCGCAGCAGCGTCATCGCGGCATGCACATGGGTATTCACAAAACCCGGGGTGAGCACATGATCGGGCAGACTGACGCGCGGGGTGTGGGGGTAAAGATCGCGTGCGGTGGAAATCGGCAGCAGGTCTTCCACTTTGCCTTCGCGAATGGCAACGGCATGGTGAGGAAGCACAACGCCGGTCGGCTCGATGGGGATGATCCAGCGTGCTTCGATGATCTGATCGGGGGTGTGGGACATGGTCTGCGAGGGTGATGGGCAACAGCGAAATTGTACGCGCTGTGTGCGGTGTTTTTATGATTTGGCGGGGTGGTTCGAAGGCTTCGCAGCGTTTATTTTTTGCGGCTGTCGCGCAGTAAAAATCGGGCGGGGTCGATGGCGTCCATCAGGTCTTGTTCGATCGGCAGCGGCTCTGCGTTGATGTGGCTTGCGAGAATCTCGCCGGCGAGTGCGGACCAGGTAATGCCGCGAGAGCCTAAACCGAGCAGTGTGAAGAGACCGGGCAGGCGCGGGAGGGTGCTCAGTGTGGGGCTCGCAGGCCACGGGGATTCGGTATCGGGTAGGGTGCCGATCAGCGGCAGGCGATCGATGGTGAGGCCCCTGAAGCCGACGCGGCCGGGTAGGTCGTGGGCGTCGACATCCAGCTTTTCGCCCGGGAACAGCGCGGGGATTTTAGCGAGATTATCGCGATGGCTTTGCAAGGACAACGCGGGGTTGTCGTTGTCGAAATCATAAGTGGCCGCAAGGCAGCGCAGGCCGCCCACGCTCGGGGTGAGGTAGCCATCGCGCTGCCAGACCCAATCGCTTGCCGGCAGGGCAGGGTCGGCGAGGTGGGTGACTTGGCCGCGCACTTTTTTGAAATGCAGGTGGCTCGCCTGCGCGAGACGGCTGGCGGCGTAGCTATTGGCGAGGATGACGATGGGCGCTTGGGCTAATGCGGTGCCGTCATTTTTGAGGGCCCAGCCTTGGGGGCTTTTTTCGATCGCGCTGATCGGCGTATTAAAGTGGGTGCGGATGCCCGGCTGCATCAAGCGTGAGCGGCACAGCGAAGGGGGATTGACCCAGCCGGCTTTCGGGAAATACACGCCGCTGGCGGGGGCGGTGATGTTGAAACGTGCTTCGATCTCGTGAGCGGATAACACCGAGCAGAAATCTGGCGGATAGCCTTTTTGCGCGATGGCGGCGAAGAGTGCCTCATCGCGCGCATCCTTGGCCAGCTGCATGAGCCCGCAGGCGGCCCACAGCGCAGGGTGGGCAGTGCCGTCGCGAGCGCGCAGCTCTTGCAGGGCATAAAGAAATGCAGCGCGTGACAGGCGCGAGGCGAGGTTGTCGTCTTTGCTCAGCATTGGTGAGATCACACCGGCGAGATTGCCGGAAGCGCCTTCGGCGGGCGCGGGGTGTTCGTCGAAGATGTCGACCGTGAAGCCGCGTGCCGCGAGTGCGCTGGCGGCCGCTGTCCCGGCCAGCCCCGCGCCGATGATGAGTGCGTGTTTTTCACCTGCATGGGTTTTCAAAGCATGGCGGTGCGAGCCGCCGCGAAAGCGTGCTCGATTTGGGGCTGTCTGCACAAAACCCGCGGCTTCGATCAGCGGCCAGGGC
>JBEAUN010000207.1:0-6753 GCA_041161415.1 Pseudomonadota bacterium
CCTCACCGGCGCCACCGGCACCGATACGCTGACTGTGACATCGATGTCGGTGTCATTGACCAACGCGGGCACCGGGACGGTGGGCGCCATGGGATTCAGCGGCTTTGAACGCCTGGTAAGCGCAGCCAACAATGACAGCATCACCGCCTCCGGTCTAACCGCGGCCACCGTAGCCGGGGTCGGCACTGCCACGCTGACCGGAAGCGGTGGCTCCACATCCATCTCAGGATTTGACTCTGCGACGCTGTCGGGTTCTGCCGCGAACAATGACACGCTAAGTGTGAGCGGCTTGACCGTGAATCTGCAGGCTAACCGAGCAGGCAGCATCGGCGCGATGTCCTTCAATGGCTTCGAGACGCTCACCAGTTCGGCGACCGATTACCTCGTGGCCACCAGCGTCACCTCGCTGACGATCACCGCAGCCGGCACGGGCTCGGTCACCGACAACAGCGCCACACCGCTGACAACGCAATTCAATTCATTCGATGGCATCACGGTGACCGGCACAGCAGGCAATGACACGCTGGATTTCCATAATCTCTCGCAGAGCGTGACCGCCGATCTGACGACGGGCACCATCACCCATGGCGCGAACTCAATCAGCACCTCATCGTTTGAGAGCATCATCGGCAGCTCTGTGGCCGACACCTTCACCGGTGCCCTGAATGGGTCCTCCCTCGATGGTAGCGGCGGCTCGGACACCTTGCAGTATTCCTCTCAAGTGACAGTGGATCTAACCGGCGCCACCAAGATCGCCTACGGTGCTGCCGGCACAGATAGCTTCACCAGCATCGAGCAAGTGGTTGGCAGCAGCAGCAACGACACCTTCAAGATCGACAGCGCATCGCCTTCCGTGAGCCTGAATGGGGGAGCTGGCTCGGATACGGTTGAAATCAGCGGCACAGGCGGCAGCTATGACCTTGCCACTTTGTCGAACTTCACCTCCTTCATGGAACGCCTGGATTTCAATACCAATGCCAACAATGACAACATCACCAACCTGAGTGCGGATGTGATCAAACAGATCAGCGGCATCAGTAATTCAACTGCGACGCTTGAAATCAAACTATCGAGCGGCGATACCCTCTCGCTGGGGGCGGGCCAGTCGATGGCAGAAGATTTGGGAGGCAGCTTTGGCTCAGAAAATGTATTCAACACAGGCGCCGGTGTGCACAATTACGTCTTCTTTGATAGCGCCGCGAATTTCGGTGACCAGAATCACGTGATTGCGCATCTTCAAACCACCATTGCATGATGTCGGCAGCGCCCTGACCACAGGCCGACACGCACTCAAAAACTTCTAAAGACCCTGCACAACTGACATGGACATCTGCCGCGTTGCCTTCATGCCCGTCATTATGGTTGCCTGCCTTGGCGCCTTGCTGTTGTCAGGCTGCGCTGCGCAACTTCAGACCCCCTCGATCTCGATTGCCGAATCCCTGACCGTCATCACGCCGGCCGATGGCAGCAAAAGAAAAATCTCGTCCTCAAAAACACGCCTCGTAGTGAATGGGCAAAAAATATTCCGCCTTTCCAGCGGCGAGTGTGTCGCTGAAAATACGCTCTTGGTGAATGTCACCAAACGCATGGTTGGGGATGTCGATGTCACCCTGCCCAAACTGCGCGTCAGCCGCTACCCGACCCTGTGCCCGGCTGGGCGTGCGGTGGAAGAAATCAGTGATAACACCCTCGAAATGGAAGTCGAAGAGACTTGGTACATCGATCAGGTTCGCAAAAGTCAACAGGATGAAGACGCGGTGGTGGTCATTGGTTTGAGCCCGCTGATGCTCGGCACGAGCACCAAGATTGAGCAAGGCGAATGCAAGCAGGAAACCCTCAGCCTGGAGAAGGTGAGCAGCCATAAAATGGAGGGGACAGACCTCACCGTCCCGATGACGATTGTCGAAACATCGGTTGTGCCTTGCCCCAAGCCCTAGGCCTTGAAACTTTGACCCTGCAACCAGGCTCAGGCACAGCGTCCTTGTCTGCGCATGGCGCTTTGACGGTCTCAGCGCAGACGCACCCGCGCTGCTTGCCCCGCGCCTTCGATGACCACCTTATCGCCCACCCGCAAGGCACTGTCGGCCTCTTGCGTGACCACCACCGTCACGCCGTTGGTGAGCCGCACGGTGACAACCTCCCCGGATTTTTTCTGCAGATATTTTTTCTGAAACACATTCCCCGCCACTGCCCCGCCGATCACGCCCAGCACCGTGGCCACATCCTGCCCGCTGCCACTGCCGATCTGATGCCCGAGAATGCCGCCTGCCGCGGCGCCCAGCACAGCACCCAGCCCAAGCTGCCCCTCATTGTCCAGCTCCACAGGCTCGATGCGGGTGACAGTGCCCAGGCGAACACTTTGTTCAGCCTGATACGCGATTTGCTCGCCCATGGGTGCGGCAGTGCTGGGGCCCAGCCCGGTTTGGCAGCCCGCCAGGGTGATCAGGGCCGTGCCGAGCGTCAAAGAAAGGGTTTTCATGGCTTGAACCTGCGAAAATCAACGGGAAGCGACCAGCCTAGCGTCCTTTCACACGGGTCGCCCGGCACTACTTGGCAGCGTGAGCAAGGCTTTAAAAAACCCGACTCGCGCGCCGACAAATTTGCCGAAGGCCTTTTATGACAATGGGCTATTGTGAATTTGTTATATTTGCGCCCCGCAGCCCCGGCCTTTGATATCACCATGAAGAGACTTTTTTTGAAGCGCGCATTTTTCACCTTTGATCTAGCGAGGCTCGCCGCTGGCTTGTTGATCATCGCCATGGGCTGCTTGATGGCTTGGTGGGGCTTCACCCTGGCCACGCCCTCGCGGCCTATTGCTTCGCCGAGTGCTTCGCCGCTGCCGGCTGCGGTCAGCCCCTTGATTGATGTCGCCGCGCATTTTGAGTCGGCCCAGGCCCAAAACCAGCAGGCCATGGCCGCGCTGGATGTGCGCTTGCTGGGCACGGTGGCGGTGGGTTCTCGCGGGCGGGCGGTGGTGTTATCCGAGGGCAAGCCTGTCACGCTGGGGGTGGGCGATGAGCTGTCTCCCGGTGTGGTGCTCGCTCAAGTGGGGCCTAAGTTTGCCGAGTTTTCAGCAGGCGGCGTCACCCAGCGGGTGGAGCTTGCCGAGCCCACCCCTTCTGATCAATCAACCAAAGGCCAGAGAGGAGCGATGCGATGAATCGCCAAACGCTTCGCAAAGGGTTTGCGGCCGTATTGCTGGGGCTTTGCCTGGCGGGCCCTGCCGTCGCCGCGCCCGCCAATGATGAAGCCAGCCTCAATTTCGTCAATGCCGACATCGAATCGGTAATCCGCGCGATGGGCCCGCTTACCGGCAAGACTTTTCTCATCGACCCCAAGGTGCAAGGCACGCTGACCGTGATCTCGGGCGGGCCGGTGGATAAACGCCTCATCTACCCGATTTTGTTGTCCGCCTTGCGCTCGCAGGGTTTTGCTGCGATCGAGTCTGGCGGGGTGGTGCGCATCGCACCGGAGGGTGAAGCCAAACATAATTTCTCGCCGCGCTTTGATGCTGGCAGCATGTCCGGTGATCGCATCGCCACCGCGGTGTTCAAGCTCAAGAACCAATCCGCCAATCAAGTGCTGCAAACCATCCGCCCGATGGTGGGGCCCAATCAGGCGGTGAGCGCCTTTGCCGGCACCAATTCGATTGTCATCACCGACACTGCGGAAAATTTAAAACGTATTCAGGGCTTGATTGAAACGCTCGACATGGCCGGGCGCGCTGAAACCACGGTGGTGGCGATGCGCTTTGGCAGTGCCAGCGATGTCGCCGCCATGGCCCAACGTCTTTTAGCCGCAGAGGCCAAGCCCGACACGCCCGCCGCCACCGTGGTGATCGCTGAGCCGCGCAACAACACGATCCTGGTGCGCAGCGAATCCCAGGCGGCGCAAGAGCGAGCGGTTGCCCTGGTGCGCCAGCTGGATGAATCGCTCAACACCGAAAGCCACATCCAGGTGGTGAAGCTTCGCAATGCCGACGCCACCAAGCTCGCGCAAACCTTGCGCAGTGTGCTCACAGGTGTGCCGGCCCCCGCGGCCAGCAGTGCCGCACCCACCTCAATCACCACCGCCGGCCAGGCTGGCCTGGGCGGGGCCACCAGCGCCGTGCCCGGTGCGGCCGAGATGAGCGCCGCGCGTGGCGGGGATTCGGGCGGGCCCGCCGGCAGCACCAGCATCCAGGCGGATGTGGCCACCAATAGCCTCATCATTACCGCCCCGCCGCCGGTCTTTCGCACCTTGCGTGAAGTGATCGAAAAGCTCGACACCCGCCGCCCGCAGGTGTTCATCGAAGTGCTGATCACCGAAGTCTCCAATGAGCGCCTGAAAGAAATGGGCGTGCAGTGGCAAAGCATCCTGGGTTTGAAAGACAACCCCAACGCACTGGCCTCGATCGCGCTGGGGCGAAACGCGATTGTCGGCACCGCCAGTGATCTCAACTTGGGCTTTGTGGCGCGCGCACTGGAAACCGAAGCCGATGCCAATATCCTCTCCTCGCCGAATCTTTTGACGCTGGATAACGAAGAGGCCCGCATCGTGATTGGCAAAAACGTGCCAATCACCACTGGCAAATTCACCCTGGCCGGCGATGGCGGCGGGGGCAACCCTTTCCAGACGATTGAACGGCGCGATGTCGGCATCAAGTTGAAGGTGCGCCCGCAGGTGTCTGATTCCGGCTCGATCCGGCTTTTCCTCAGCCAGGAAGTCTCGAGTGTCGCGCCCAGTGCCGCCGGCAATAGCGAGCAGGTTTTCAATGTGCGCTCGATCGATTCCAATGTGCTGGTCGATGACGGGAAGATCGCTGTGCTGGGCGGGCTCTTGGATGATGATGCGAGCAGAAGTGTGGATAAAGTGCCGGCCCTGGGTGATGCGCCGCTGGTCGGCGGGCTGTTTCGCAACACCAACAAAAAGCGCAATAAGACCAATCTCATGGTTTTCCTGCGGCCACAAGTGCTGCGCGATGTCGATGCCAGCGCCGCGCTGACAAAAGAAAAAATCGATCTGATCCGGGACGCGCAGAAAAACTCTGCCGCCAAGCCCGGGCCGGAATGGACTGTGAACGCCCCATGAGCGCGCAATCGCTGCCCTTCCACCAAGCCCGCGAGAAGGGCCTCGTGGTGCTCTCTGAAAATGAGCATGAAGTGGCCCTCGCGGTGCGCGAGGACGCAAGCCTGGCGGCACTTGCCGAAGCGCGCCGTGTATTTGGCCGCGCTCTGCGCTTGAGCCGCCACACCGCGGTGGATTTCGATGATCTCTTGTCACGCACCTATGAAACCCGCGAGGGCTCGGCCGCGCAGGTGGTGGATGACCTGGGCCGCTCGGAAGACTTGCAGCAGCTGGTGCAAGATATCCCGCGCATTGCCGATCTGATGGAGCTGCAAGATGATGCGCCGATCGTGCGGCTCATCAATGCGGTGCTCTCGGAGGCGATTCGCGAGCAAGCTTCCGATGTGCATATCGAGCCCTATGAGCAGCATTCGGTGGTGCGGGTGCGCATCGACGGCCGGCTGGATCAGCTGCTCACCCTCGAGCGCGGGCTGCATGCGGCGGTGATTTCACGCATCAAGGTGATGGCGCAACTCGATATCGCCGAAAAACGCCTGCCGCAAGATGGCCGCATCTCGCTGCGCGTGGCCGGGCGCGAAATCGATGTGCGCGTCTCCACCCTGCCCACGGCGCGCGGCGAGCGCGGGGTGCTGCGCATCCTCGATAAAAGCGCAGGCCCCAAGCGGCTCGAGGCCATCGGCATGAGTGATGCCCTGCGCAAGCAATTTGAATCCATGCTCGCGCATCCGCATGGCATCGTGCTGGTCACCGGCCCCACCGGCTCGGGCAAAACCACCAGTCTTTATGCCGCACTCGGGCTTCTGGCCAGCGGCACGCGCAATATCATGACCGTTGAAGACCCGGTGGAATATGAAATGGCCGGGGTAAGCCAAACCCAGGTCAATCCGCGCATCGACATGGATTTTGCGCGCTCGCTCAGAGCCATCTTGCGTCAAGACCCGGACATCATACTGATCGGCGAAATCCGCGATCTGGAAACCGCTCAAATCGCAGTGCGCGCCTCGCTCACCGGCCACCTGGTGCTGGCCACCTTACACACCAACGATGCCCCCAGCGCCGTGACACGGCTCACCGACATGGGCGTAGAGCCCTATCTGCTGGCTTCAAGCCTGGTGGGCGTGCTGGCCCAGCGGCTGGTGAGAAAGCTCTGCCCGGCCTGCAAAGCGCCCAGCACGCAAGGCTACCGCGCGGTCGGCTGCCCGGCCTGCCATGACACCGGCTACAAAGGCCGCATCGGGATTTTCGAGCTGCTCGCCATCCATGACACCACCCGCGCAGTGATTCATGATGGCGGCAATGAAGAAGCGCTGCGCCAAGCCGCTCGCGCTACCGGCATGACGACACTGCGCGAAGACGGTATGCGTTGGGTGGAAGCGGGAGTCACCAGTGTCGGCGAGGTGTGGGGCGCGAGCTGATCGCTGATCTTGGGCTACAGCCCGCCACTCAATTCGCCGGCATCGGCAACGCCATCCCCGGCTTCCAGCCAGAGCCCAACACCTGACCACGTTCGATCTGGGTTTTGCTGATACGCTGCATCACCTCATCGCGCGCCGCAACCGCGCCCCCGTGGCCGCTTGCCGCGGCGAGGTTGTAGAGCATATAAGCAAAGGTGTAATCCTGCGGCACACCTTGGCCCTTGGCGTATTTCACGCCCAGGTTCATGAGCCCCTCAGCATCGCCCTGCTC
>JBEAUN010000215.1:0-5301 GCA_041161415.1 Pseudomonadota bacterium
CGATAAAGTCGAAGACCTGCGCTACGGCGAAAACCCGCACCAAAGCGCCGCCTTCTACCGCGAGCCCAAAGCCGCCCCGGGTGGCATTGCCGATTATCAGCAATTGCAAGGCAAGGCGCTCTCGTACAACAACATCGCCGATGCCGATGCGGCTTGGGAATGTGTCAAAGCTTTTGAGGCCGCATCCGGCCCAGCCTGCGTGATCGTGAAGCACGCCAACCCCTGCGGCGTGGCGCTGGCGCCAAGCCCGCTGGAGGCCTATCGCAAAGCCTTCGCCACCGACCCGACCTCGGCCTTTGGCGGCATCATCGCCTTCAATGTTGAAGTCGACGCCGCCACTGCCGAGGCGGTGAGCGCGCAGTTTCTTGAAGTGCTGATCGCCCCGGCTTACAGCGCGGATGCACTCGCGCTGCTCAAAGCCAAACAAAACGTGCGCGTGCTCACTGTGCCGCTGGCCCCGGCCGCCCCAAGCCTTGATCTCAAACGCGTGGGCGGCGGGCTGTTGGTGCAGACCGCCGATATTGCACGCATCGATGAAGCCTCGCTCAAGGTGGTGACAAAACGCGCGCCCACCGCGCAGGAACAGCGCGATCTGCTGTTTGCCTGGCGCGTGGCGAAATATGTGAAATCCAATGCCATCGTCTTTTGCAAGGACGGCCAGACCGTGGGCGTGGGCGCCGGGCAAATGAGCCGCGTGGATTCCGCGCGCATTGCTGCCATCAAGGCCGAAAACGCGGGGCTCACCGTGGTGGGCTCGGTAGTGGCGAGCGACGCCTTCTTCCCCTTCCGCGATGGGCTCGATGTGCTGGCCCGCGCGGGTGCCACAGCGGTGATTCAACCCGGCGGCAGCATGCGTGATGCAGAGGTCATCGCGGCGGCGGATGAGCAAAATATCGCCATGCTCTTCACCGGCTTTCGGCATTTCCGTCATTGATATTTCAACCCAGGGACTCCCATGAAACTTCTGGTGATCGGCTCAGGTGGACGCGAACACGCGCTGGCCTGGCGGCTTTTGCAATCCCCCTCTGTGCAGAAGGTGTTTGTCGCGCCGGGCAATGCCGGCACCGCGCGTGAGCCCGGCTTGCAGAATGTGCCCATCACCGATCTGGATGTGCTGGCGAAATTTGTCGAGCGTGAAAATGTCGCGCTGACTGTGGTCGGGCCGGAGGCGCCACTGGCCAAGGGGGTGGTCGATCTTTTCCGGCAAAAAGGCCTGCCGATTTTTGGCCCCACGCAGGCCGCCGCGCAACTGGAAAGCTCCAAGGATTTCGCCAAGCGGTTTTTGGTTCGGCACAAGATCCCTACTGCGAAATATCAGACCTTCACCAACGCCACCGAAGCGCATGCGTATATCGACCGCGAGGGCGTTCCGATCGTGATCAAGGCCGATGGTCTGGCCGCAGGCAAAGGCGTGGTGGTGGCGATGTCCCTGCCCGAAGCCCATGCTGCCATCGACATGATGCTCTCGGGCAACAAGTTGGGCGAGGCCGGCGCGCGTGTGGTGATCGAAGAATTTTTGGATGGCGAGGAAGCCAGCTTCATCGTGATGTGCGACGGCAAGCACGCCATGCCGCTCGCCACCAGCCAAGACCACAAGCGCCTGAAAGATGGCGATGCCGGCCCCAACACAGGCGGCATGGGCGCCTACTCCCCCGCCCCGGTGGTCACCCCTGAGCTCCATGCCCGGGTGATGCGAGAAATCATCCTGCCCACCATCAATGGCATGGCCGCCGAGGGCCACACCTACACCGGGTTTTTATATGCCGGCCTGATGATCGACAAAGCCGGCAACCCGAAAGTGCTGGAATTCAACTGCCGCATGGGCGACCCGGAAACCCAGCCGATCATGATGCGCTTGAAGAGCGATTTGCTCTCACTCTTCCAAGCCGCGCTGGCTGTCAAGCTCGATCAGGTTGAGGCGCATTGGGATCGGCGCTTTGCACTCGGCGCGGTGATGGCCGCCGCCCATTATCCCGATGAGCCGCGCAAAGGCGATGTCATCGAGGGGCTACCCAAGCCCACCGAAGATAGCCATGTGTTCCACGCCGGCACCGCGGAGAAAGACGGCCAGGTCGTCACCAGCGGCGGTCGCGTGTTGTGTGTCACCGCCCTGGGCGACAGCGTCCGCTTGGCGCAAAAACGCGCCTATGAAGTGCTCAACACCATCCGCTTTGCCGGCGCGCAATATCGCACCGACATCGGCTACCGCGCCATTGGGGCGAAAAAGGTGGAGAAGGTCAGCGGCTAAGAGAGCCGCTGACACTACGCGGGGAGTGAAGCGCCGTGCCTGCGGCCCCACCCTCGCGCTTCCAAGGCGCGCGCCGGTGTTGATCCAGATCAGAAACACCCATGCGGCAGCGCAGCCATCCCGCGGCTTTTATGCAATAGTGCGGTGAGCCATTACTTCACGTTTTTTCACCATGAGCACGCCTGATATCGCCGCTGTCAAAGACTATCTCCTCGACCTGCAATCGCGCATTGTCGCTAGGCTGGAAGCCTTCGACGGCCAGCCTTTCCATCGTGATGCCTGGGATCGGCCCGGCGGCGGCGGGGGCATCACCCGGGTGATTGAAGACGGCGATTTTTTCGAGCGCGGCGGCTGCAATTTCTCGCATGTGCATGGCGAAAACCTGCCGCCCTCCGCCAGCGCCGGCCGGCCTGAAATGGCTGGGCGCAGTTTCGAAGCAATGGGGGTGTCGCTGGTGCTCCACCCGCGCAATCCCTACTGCCCCACGGCGCATCTCAATGTGCGCTTTTTCATCGCCCTGCCCCGCGCCAATGAAGTCGATGGCAAGCCGATCTGGTGGTTTGGCGGTGGCATGGATTTAACGCCCTACTATGGCTTTGCCGACGATGCGAGCCACTTCCACCGCACCTGCAAAACCGCGCTCGCCCCCTTTGGCGACACGGTGCATGCCGAATACAAAAAATGGTGCGACCGCTATTTTTTCCTCAAGCATCGCAATGAGCCGCGGGGCATTGGCGGGGTGTTTTATGACGACCTTTCCGAAGGCGGTTTCGAGCGCTGCTTTAAGCTCACCCAAGCGGTGGGCGATGCCTTTCTCGATGCGTACCTGCCCATCATCCAGCGTCGTCGCGACACGCCCTATGGCGAGCATGAGCGTGATTTCCAAGCCTATCGTCGCGGCCGCTATGTGGAGTTCAATCTGGTCTTCGACCGCGGCACGCTGTTTGGTTTGCAATCGGGTGGGCGCACCGAATCCATCCTGATGTCGATGCCGCCGATCGTGAAATGGCGCTACGACTGGCACCCCGCCCCCGGCTCGCCCGAGGCCGCGCTCTACACCGATTTTCTCACTGAGCGGGACTGGATCTAACCCGCGGAACTCGAATCGCGACCCGGACACCCAAGCGCCGTCGCCGACACCCTGTCGGCTGCTCGGATATGTCCAGGTCGCTTCGATGAATGCCAATGAGATAAGCCAGATCACCCAGTGGATCCAAACCCATCAAACTGAGATTGACACAGCCACCAATCCAGTTGCCGATGGCTATATCAGCCAAGCCGATATCGCAGCCCTCATCTCCCGCGGCGCACCGCAAGACACGCCGGCCAGCGTGAGCCAAGTGGCCACGCAAGCCAGTGTGTGGACCGAGTATCTGGGTGCAGTCAGCGCAACCCAACCCCAAACCACGCAAGGCCCTTACCTCTCGCTCAATGCGCTCAATTCAGGCGCAGGGGGCACCGCCACGATCACCACGCCACGCACCCCATTCATGGAAGCCGCGGCCGACCCACATATCTACCAAAAAGACGGCCAATACTATTTTCTCTTCACTACCGGCGATGGCGTCTGGGTGCGCAGTGCTTCCGATCTGAATCAACTGCCCACGGCCGAGCCGAAAAAAGTCTGGGGCTGGAATGAGGAAATCAAAGGCCATGTGTGGGCCCCGGAAATCGCCCAGATCAATGGCAAGTGGTATATCTACGCAAGCGGCAGCCTGAACCCAGACATCCCTGATATGCGCATGTTCGTGCTCGAGGCCGACACGAACGATCCGCTGGGGAACTACAGCTACAAAGGGCTGCTATCCGACAAACAGGCGATCGATCAAAGCGTCTGGCAAGACCCGCAAACCGGGCAGTTGTGGATGACCTGGTCGCAGTGGGATCCTGATCAATCCATCTTCATTGCGAAGATGAAAAGCCCCACCGAGATCGACGGTGTGCCGGTGAAAATCTCCTCGCCCACCAACGCTTGGGAAGGCGTGGGCCAGCCGGTGAATGAAGGCCCGCAGTTTTTGCGCTACGGCGACAAGATGCACATCGTGTTTTCAGCGAGCCACTGCGCCACGCCGGATTATGCGTTGGCCACGCTCACCGCCGACGCCAATGCAAACTGGCTCGACCCCGCATCCTGGAAAAAATCCACCAGCCACGTCTTCTCGCAAAACCCCAGCGTGGGCGCCTACGGCACCGGCCACCATTCCACCTTTCAAAGCCCTGACGGCCAATGGTGGCTGGCCTATCACGCCACTAGCAACCCGAAGGGCGCCAATGATGCGAGCCGCAGCACCCGGGTGCAGCCTTTTTCTTTCGATGCCAATGGCATGCCGGTATTTGGCACACCGAATGCGCAGGACCCCAGCACGAAAACCTAGCCGCCCCCTGATGGGAAAACATGATCACAAGCCCGCCACCCCGTTTTTGGGGCGGCCGGCCCACTTTGGAAGCCGTGATAGAAATCACCGCGCCACCTTGTCGCGCATTGCCAGGGCCACCAAAAAAATCAGCCCCTCAGGCAGATCAAACTGTGGTTTCCAGATTGAAGTTACAAAGCGGCAGGCTCGTGATGCGCAGCCAAACTCGGTCACGGAAAGATCGGCGACAGCCTGCGGCATTTCCTCGGCTCTTTACGATGCGCTCAACAAATAAGCGAGCGCGCGGTGGTATTTCGCCACCCTCGCCCAATCCTCATCCGTCAAAGCCGTCAATCGAGTGAGGTCAAGATTGTCCTTGATGTCCTCGATCTTCACCGAGCGCGCCAAATCATTGGCGGCAATGCGGGCGATGAAGTTGTCATAAGGCTCGCCGGCTCTTTTGGTCAGGCAATCGATGGCCGCCACCACCCTTTCAGAAAACCCCGCGCGAGTCAAATCCTCGAGCGAGACATCGCCATCTTCCACCGTGTCATGCAGCACACCGACTATTTTTTCCTCTTCGCTGGCGAGTTTGAGCATCACTCTGAGCGGGTGGAGAATGTAGGGCTGGCCGGCTTTGTCTTGCTGGTCGGCATGAACGCGGCAGGCCAGGGCGATGGCTGTGGGGAGGGTGCTCAT
>JBEAUN010000216.1:0-5152 GCA_041161415.1 Pseudomonadota bacterium
ATCTCGGCCTTGGTTTCATCGGTGATGATGCGAGGGCCGCGGGTGATGTCGCCGTACTCAGCATTGTTGGAAATCGAGTAATGCATGTTGGCCAAGCCGCCTTCATAGATCAGATCGACGATAAGCTTCAGCTCATGCAGGCACTCGAAGTAGGCCATCTCGGGGGCATAACCGGCTTCTGTGAGCGTCTCAAAACCCGCCTTGATCAGCTCGACGGTGCCGCCGCACAAAACGACTTGTTCGCCGAAGAGGTCGGTTTCGGTTTCTTCACGGAAGGAGGTTTCGATCACACCACCGCGGGTGCCGCCGTTCGCTGCGGCGTAGGAGAGCGCGATGTCACGGGCCTTGCCGGATTTGTCTTGATAGATGGCGATCAGCGAAGGCACACCGCCGCCCTGGGTGTAGGTGGAGCGCACCAGGTGGCCGGGGCCCTTGGGGGCGATCATGATCACATCAAGGTCTTCGCGCGGCACAACCTGGCCGTAGTGGATGTTAAAGCCATGGGCGAAGGCAAGCGCTGCACCCTGCTTCATGTTGGGGGCGATCTCCTGGGTGTAGACCGCGCCAATCTGCTCATCCGGCAGGAGGATCATGACAAGATCCGCGTCTTTCACGCTTTCCGCAACTTCACGCACCTGCAGACCCGCGCTCTCCGCCTTGGCCCAAGAGGCGCCACCACGGCGGAGCCCCACGGTGACATTCACGCCGGAATCCTTGAGGTTCTGTGCATGGGCGTGGCCTTGGGAGCCGTAACCCACGATAGTGACCTTCTTGCCCTTGATGAGAGAGAGGTCGGCGTCCTTGTCGTAATACACCTTCATGTTGCTTCCTTTCAGCGTCTATGCAAAGGCGAATGGCTCGCCCGGGTGTGTATCAAACCTTGAGAGTGCGATCACCGCGACCGATACCGCAAATACCGGTGCGGACGGTCTCGAGAATCAGCGTTTTATCGATGGCTTCGATAAAGGAATCCAGCTTTACGGCAGTGCCGGTGAGCTCGATCACATAGGTGGATTCGGTGACATCGATGATGCGGCCACGGAAAATATCGGCCATGCGTTTCATCTCTTCGCGGTCCTTGCCATTGGCGCGCACCTTGATGAGCATGAGCTCGCGCTCGATGTGCGCGGATTCGGAGAGATCCACCACCTTCACCACTTCAACCAGCTTGTTAAGCTGCTTGGTGATCTGCTCGATGATGTCGTCCGAACCCACGCTGACGATGGTGATGCGGGAGAGTGAAGGGTCTTCGGTGGGCGCGACGGTGAGCGACTCGATGTTGTAGCCGCGCGCGGAGAAAAGCCCCGACACGCGGGACAGTGCGCCGGATTCGTTTTCCAGCAAAACAGAAATGACGTGTCTCATGGTGAGCCTGGTCGGAATATCAGATCGATGGGAGAGTCTGTTTCTAACCGCCCCCTACCCTGTCCGGGCAAGGGGCGGGATTCGGAAGGCTAGAGATCCTCGGAGGAGAGAATCATTTCGGTGAGCCCCTTACCGCCCTGGACCATGGGATAAACGTTCTCGGTCTGATCGACCATGAAATCCATGAACACCAGGTCATTCTTGCGCTTGAAGGCTTCACGCAGCGCGCCTTCGACATCAGAAGGCTTTTCGACGCGCACACCGACATGGCCATAGGCTTCGGCCAGCCGCACGAAATCAGGCAGCGAATCCATGTAGGACTGGGAATACCGATTGCCGTGGAAGAATTCCTGCCACTGGCGCACCATGCCTAGGTACCGGTTGTTGAGCGTGATCACCTTGATCGGCAGGCGGTATTGCTTGCAGGTAGAAAGCTCCTGGATGCACATCTGGATAGAGGCTTCACCAGTGACACAGGCCACTTGCGAGCCAGGGTGCGCAAGCTGCACGCCCATGGCGGCGGGCAACCCGAAGCCCATGGTGCCCAAGCCGCCGGAGTTGATCCAGCGACGCGGCTTGTCGAATTTGTAATACTGCGCCGCCCACATCTGGTGCTGCCCCACATCGGAGGTCACAAAGGCTTCGCCATTGGTCACTTCCCAGAGCTTCTGGATGACAAATTGCGGCTTGATGATCTCATCGCTATTGCGATATTTCATGCAATCGCGGCGGCGCCATTCATCGATCTGTTTCCACCAGTCGGCGAGCGATTGAGGATCCGGACGCTCGGTGGTGGATTCCAAGAGCTTGGTCATATCATCGAGCACTTCGGCCACATTACCGACGATCGGCACATCCACCTTCACCCGCTTGGAGATGGAGGACGGATCGATGTCGATATGGATGATCTTGCGGGCTTCCTGGGCGAAATGCGCGGGGTTGCCAATCACGCGGTCATCGAAGCGCGCGCCCACTGCGATCAACACGTCGCAATACTGCATCGCCATATTGGCTTCGAAGGTGCCATGCATGCCGAGCATACCGACGAACTGCTTGTCGGTGGCGGGATAGCCACCCAGCCCCATGAGGGTGTTGGTCACCGGCGCGCCAAGGAGCTTGGCGAATTTAATGAGCCTTTCGGAGGACTCGGAGAGAATCACCCCGCCGCCGGTGTAGATCATCGGCCGACGGGCTTCGAGCAGCAGGCTGATGGCCTTCTTGATCTGGCCCTGGTGACCACGATTGACCGGATTGTAAGATCGAATGGACACCGACTCGGGGTAGTGGAATTCACACTTCTCTGCGGTAATGTCTTTCGGGATGTCCACCAGCACCGGACCAGGGCGGCCGGTCTGGGCGATGAAGAAGGCTTTTTTGATCGCCGGGGCGATATCGCGGACATCTTTGACGAGGATATTGTGCTTCACACACGGACGGGTGATACCGACGGTATCCACTTCCTGAAAGGCATCCAGGCCAATGGCGGCAGTGGGCACCTGCCCGCTGATGATCACCATAGGAATGGAATCCATGTACGCGGTAGCAATACCGGTAACGGCATTGGTGGCGCCCGGGCCGGATGTCACCAGCGCGACGCCCACCTTCTGCGTGGAGCGGGAATAGGCGTCAGCGGCGTGGACAGCGGCTTGCTCATGGCGTACCAGTACATGGCGTACAGACTCTTGCTTGAAGAGCTCATCATAAATGTGGAGGACGGCCCCACCAGGATAACCAAAGACATATTCCGTCTTTTCTTCCTGAAGGCACCTGATTACAATCTCCGCGCCGCTGATCACCATTTCGTTGCCAACCCTACTTTAGTTTGCACAAAACCCGCTACCTTATCGGCTCGACCCGTTTTGGTCAAGATTTTTCCGGATTAGATCGCTGTTTCTCCGTCTGTAAAAGACCCGTTTGCCGATGTGGCATTCAACTCGTAAAAAGTTCAAGGACAGGCTCTGGCTTCACATCACGAACTCTCCGACTTCCTAGCCAGCGTTGAGCGCCGTGCTTTCAAGCAGGCGTGTTTCGCCATGCGCGACGAGGAAGCAGCGCTGGATGCAGTCCAGGATGCGATGTTGCGTCTGTCGGAAAAATATGGCGATCGCCCCAAGGATGAGCTTCCGCTCTTGTTCGCTCGCATCTTGCAAAACGCAATACGGGACTGGATGCGCCGCTCCAAGGTACGGTCCATGTGGACCACGGTCCTGTCAATTTTCAATGAGGATGGCGACGAGATCGATCTCCTGGAAACCCTGCGAGTCGATGGCCCGTCCGGGCTCGGAGACACCCCGCAGGTTCTGTTGGAACGCTCACAAGTCGTTGCAATCATTGAACAAGAGATACAAAAGTTACCTCCGCGTCAACGAGAGGCGTTTTTGATGCGTTACTGGGAGGATATGGACACCGAAGAAACCGCCGCCGCGATGGGTTGCTCAGAGGGTAGCGTCAAGACCCACTGCCACCGTGCCGTACACACACTGGCGGCGGCGCTGAAATTGAAAGGGATCGTGCTATGAATGAACGGCAGATCACAGGCCATGCGCATCGGATCATCGCTCTGCTGGATGAGGGCACGCAGAACCTGGACGACAAAACTGACAAGAAACTGCGCGATGCGCGCAACAGGGCGCTCGCGGTCAGGCGTACGGGCCATGCGGGCCACACCTTAGCCGGCTTGGGCACCTTGGTTCGGCATGAGTTCAGTGAGCTTTTTCGCGGTTGGGCCTTGCTGATCGCGCTGGCCGTGTTGGCTTCGGGCGCGCACTACTGGGGCCAACATCAGCGCGAATCAGAAATTGAGGAGGTCGACAGCGCACTGCTGGCTGACGACCTCCCGATCGACGCTTACCTTGATCGCGGCTTTGATACATGGCTCAAGCATTCTTCAAACGAGTAATCCTCGCGCTGACGGCGGCGATTTTTTTCGCATTTTGCTCGGGCGCCGCTGCTGCAAAGGGGTCGCCAACCACAGCAAAATGGGAGGAATTGAAGCCCGCTGAACGGCAGATCCTCGCGCCACTCGCGATGGAGTGGGATGCCCTTGAGCCCGGACGACGCGGCAAGTGGTTGGGCATTGCCTCGCGTTACCCCTCGATGACACCTGAAGAGCAACAGCGTGTGCAGACGCGGATGAGGGAATGGGTGGCTCTAACCCCGGAACAGCGCCGTGCCGCGCGTGAGCGTTATCTCAATCTCCGCAAGTCACCTCCAGAGCAGCGCGAAGCTTTGAAACAGAAGTGGGATGAATACGACAACCTGCCCGCCGAAGAGAAAAAGCGCCTGGCGGAAAAAAATAAAACACGGGTCCCGGTGAGCAATACGTCTGGCACGCGGGTGGCGCCCGTGAAGACGCCCCCGGCACCGGCTCGCCCTACATCAGCGACAGCATCCTCAGGCAGCCCGCGTGCCGACACTCCCCGAGCGACTACTGCGGCTTCACAAACCTCAACGCCCTGATTGCCTCCTGCATGGTCTGAACGCCATTGGCTTTAGCCGTTCAGGCAACCTGCGAGGGCCCTGCACCCGTGTTTTAGTCATCGGCCGGCTGTAAAACCCTTCTAGCCGATGGCGTGCCAACGAATCCAACATCCAACGAGATAAGGCGTCCAACCATGACAGGTGTGATAAACACCGGTCATGCGGATGAGGCTCCGGTGCAGAAACCCCTCGAGAGATACTCGAACTCGACTCGAACGAAGCTGACCGTTGACCAAAAAAATCCGACAGACTCAATGCGCTTGGCGGCTGAGTCGCAGGCTATTTGATCCGAGTCAGATGGGGCTTC
>JBEAUN010000118.1:0-4229 GCA_041161415.1 Pseudomonadota bacterium
CTGCTGGGGCTGACGCTGGCAGCGTGGCAAGCCCATGCCTGCAAGATCGAGCGGCCCGACCCGCAAACCGTCACGATTGTCGGAGAATGCGGAGAGAAGGTGCTGATGAGCCAATTAAGCATCGCCATTCGCGATCTCGAAGCCCGGGGGGAGCTCACCCGAGCAAATAGCGGTGAATCAAGCCAATCGAAGCAGCTGAAAAAACTCGATTTGGTCAATGGCGCAAGCCGCGGCAGCACTGCCACGTTTTTCCACCGGTCCGGCTCAAAAAAATAAGACCGACTACCCTGCCCGCTTATTTGCTGGCAGCCGCCAGCTCAGCCTCGCTGATCGCCTTTTTCCGCACATCCTCGGCCGCGGCGATCGCGCTCTTTTCGTCTTCAGTGAGCGGGCGCTTGAGGTCTTTTTCCAGCGCAGACACCAGCCGGGCCAAGCGGTCTGTGATGCGTTTTTCATCGGGCAAGGCGCGGCGCACCAGGGCTTCACTCGCCCCTGTTGCCTTCGCCACCTGCTTGATAAACGCCTCGTTGGCTTTTTTGGTTTCTGATTTGAGATAAGCCAGCTGCACCGGTGTTCTGGCCGCAGGCGCTTGCTGCGCGGCCACCGGGGTCAGCATCGCCACCGCGAGCAACGCGCCGACCAGAACCTTCTTTTGCAAAGCGCAAAACATGGCATCACACTCCTTCAAGGTTTGGTCGGGTGAACGCTTAAGGCAGCAAAATGGTTGAACCGGTCGTTTTGCGATCTTCCAGATCACGATGCGCGGCGGCCGCCTCAGCCAGGGCATACCGCTGATTGACTTCGATCTTCACCTTGCCCGCCAGCACCACCTCGAAAAGCGCCTGCGCTGAGGCTAGCAAATCAGCCCGCTTGGCAGTGTAACTGAACAAGGTCGGGCGGGTGATGAAGAGCGAGCCCATCTTGGCCAACAGCCCGAGATCAAGCGGCGGCACCGGGCCTGAGGCATTGCCGAAACTCACCATCAGGCCGCGCGGGGCGAGGCTGCTGAGCGAATCCATGAAAGTATCTTTGCCGATCGAGTCATACACAACCGGCACCCCCGCGCCTTGGGTGATTTCTTTCACACGCTGGGCGACATTTTCGCGGGTGTAGAGAATCGCATGATCGCAGCCGTGGGCCTGGGCCAGCGCCGCCTTGGCTTCATTGCTCACCGTGCCGATCACGGTGGCGCCCAGGGCCTTGGCCCACTGGCAGACCATGAGCCCCACACCGCCGGCAGCGGCGTGGATGAGGATGGTGTCGCCGGCTTTCACGCGGTAGGTGCTGCACAGCAGATATTGCGCTGTCATGCCTTGCAGCATCATCGCCGCGCCCTGTTCGAAGCTGATGCCATCGGGGAGTTTCACCAGCCGATCAGCGGCCATAACCCGGGCTTGTGAATACGCACCCAGCGCCCCGCCGGCATAGGCCACCCGATCGCCCGGCGCCAGATCGACCACGCCCTCGCCCACCGCTTCCACCACCCCCGCGCCCTCCAGCCCGAGGCCTGAGGGCAGTGGCACAGGATACAACCCGTTGCGGTGATAGACATCGATGTAATTGAGCCCCACGGCATGATGGCGCACGCGGGCCTCGCCCGGCCCGGGGCTACCCAAGGCCACCTCTTCAAAACGCAACACCTCGGGGCCGCCAGTTTGATGGAATCGAATCGCTTGTGTGGTCATGGTGATCTGCCTGCGGGGATTGGTTGGATGGAATGGCGCAACCTACTTCGCTTGCGCGGCGGCATCGGCCACCGCCAGCGCGGTGATATTCACCAGCCGGCGCACCGTGGCTGAAGGGGTGAGGATATGCACTGTCTTGGCGGCACCGAGCAAAATCGGGCCGACTGTCACGCCCTCGCCGCCGGAGATTTTAAGCAGGTTGAAGGCGATATTCGCGGCATCCAGATTCGGCATCACCAATAAATTCGCTTCGCCCACCAAACGGCTGTCGGGATTCACGCGTTCGCGAATCGCGGGTGAGAGCGCCGCATCGCCATGCATTTCGCCATCCACCGCGAGATCGGGCACGCGCTCGCTGAGCAAGGCACTGGCTTGCCGCATCTTGCGCGCGGACACGGATTGCGAGCTCCCGAAATTCGAGTGCGACAGCAAGGCAATGCGCGGCACCACCCCGAAACGCTGCAGCTCTTCAGCGGCCATTTGCGCGATCTGAGCGATCTCGTCGGCGGCGGGGGTTTCATTCACGTAGGTGTCGGTGATCGCCAGCATCCGCGAGGGCAGCAGCAGGATATTCATCGCCGCGAAAAGCTGCGCGCCGGGTTTGAGACCAATCACCCGCTCCACATGAGAAAGATGGCTTTCATAGAGCCCCTCGGTGCCGCACACCAGCGCATCGGCATCACCGCGGCGAAGCAGCATCGCGCCGATCAGCGTCGGGTCGCGCCGCATCGCGGCTTTGGCGATATCGGGGGTGACACCATCGCGGGCATTGAGCGAGAAGTATTCCTGCCACAGCGTGCGGTAACGCGGGTCGGATTCAGGATTGACCACTTCAAAATCGCGGCCTGCCTTGAGATTGAGGCCAAAGCGCTCGATGCGCATATCGATCACGCTGGGCCGGCCGATGAGGATGGGCTCTGCGAGCCCCTCATCCACCACCACGCGAATGGCGCGCAGCACCCGCTCATCTTCGCCCTCGGCATAGATCACGCGCTTCTTGCCAGCGGGCACGCGGCGCGCAGCATCGAAGATCGGCTTCATGATGGTGCCGGATTGATAGACGAAATTGGAGAGCTCTTGGCGATAGGCTTCGAAATCGGTGATGGGCCGCGTGGCCACCCCCGATTCCATCGCCGCACGCGCCACCGCCGGGGCGATCTTGACAATCAAGCGCGGGTCAAACGGCTTGGGAATGATGTATTCCGGGCCGAAAGACAAATCCTGACCGCCATAGGCCATCGCCACCACATCGGATTGTTCAGCCTGGGCCAATTCCGCAATCGCGGTGACGCAGGCAAGCTTCATTTCCTCGGTGATGCGGGTCGCGCCCACATCCAGCGCGCCGCGGAAAATAAAGGGGAAGCACAGCACGTTATTCACTTGATTCGGATAGTCCGAACGCCCGGTGGCAATGATGCAATCAGGCCGCGCAGCGCGGGCTTCTTCGGGCAGGATTTCCGGCACCGGATTGGCAAGCGCAAGAATGAGCGGCTTGTCGGCCATGCGCTTGACCATCTCTTGGGTCAACACGCCCGGCGCTGAGCAGCCCAGGAACACATCCGCCCCTTCGATCACTTCGCCCAGGGTGCGCGCCTTGGTGTCTTGCGCATAGCGGGCCTTGGTGGGCTCCATGTTGGCTTCGCGGCCTTTATAAATCACGCCGCGTGAATCACAGACGAAAATATTTTCTTGCTTGACCCCGAGGCGCACCATGAGATCAAGACACGCAATCGCCGCCGCACCGGCGCCGGAGACCACCAGCTTCACCTCACCCAGCGCCTTGCCCACGACTTTCAAGCCATTCATCAGCGCCGCGGTGGAAATGATCGCAGTGCCATGCTGGTCGTCATGGAAGACCGGGATATTCATCCGCTCGCGAAGCGCCTTCTCGATGTAGAAACATTCCGGCGCTTTGATGTCTTCAAGATTGATGCCGCCCAAGGTAGGCTCGAGCGCGGCGATGATGTCGATGAGTTTATCGGGGTCGTTTTCAGAGAGCTCGATGTCAAACACATCGATGCCGGCGAATTTTTTGAATAAGCAGCCTTTGCCCTCCATCACCGGCTTGGCAGCCAGCGGGCCGATATTGCCCAAGCCCAGCACCGCGGTGCCATTGGTGATCACCGCCACCAGATTACCCCGCGAGGTGAGCTCGCTGACTTGATTCGGGTCCGCCACAATCGCATTGCACGCCGCGGCCACGCCGGGGGAGTAAGCCAGCGCCAGATCGCGCTGATTGGTGAGCCCCTTGGTGGGAGTGACAGAGATTTTTCCAGGACGCGGGGTGCGGTGATATTCCAACGCAGCGGCGTTGAGGTCTTGATCGAGGGATTCCATCCGGGTGTCTTTCTGAGAGGCGCCGCCGGCGATCGATGCTGGCGACAAGGGCTACTATTTTAACCCGGCTCGCGGCGCGGGGGATGGGGGCGCTCGTAAAAATCGGCGCAGGCGAGATTCTTGTTCTGGAACCTTGGCAACCCGACGCGCAGGGTGCGTAACAAGTTACGCACCCTACCGCGACTTCGCGAACAAGCACAATCGATG
>JBEAUN010000036.1:0-4979 GCA_041161415.1 Pseudomonadota bacterium
CCCGCGATGACGAAATCGACAATACTGGCTGAACCGAAAATCAGCACGATGCCAACCACGATCTTGATGGCCCATTCCCATGACAGTTTGCCCACCATGGCCGCAATGCCGCAGGCGATCACTGCGATGATCGCCAGGGTGCGGGTCAGTCCGCCAGTGAAGATCGCCAGCACTTGGGCTGCCGTGGAGTCCCATGGTGCCGCCATGGCGATTTCGGGGATCAGCGAGAGCGCACCTGCGGCCAGTGCCAGCATCAACGGGGTGGCCATCTGCTTGTGATTTCGGGTGTGCATCAATTCGGTTCTCCGGCTCGGTGGGGGGGTCGATAAAGACTGAGGCTGATTGGGGGGATGGCCCCGTCATATTTCTCGCGGATGTGGCGCACGAGGCGATCAAGGCTCGCCCATTCGCGAGCTTTGCCGCGACTGGTCATCAAATGCCAGTCGCCCTTCTTCCATGTCAGATTGATCACGATCTGATATTTCCCCGCTTCGGTCTGGATTAGGTGCAGATGTTTCACTGCCCCATTCGCCACAAAATCGGTCAATTCCGACTCGCTGATGCTGCTCAGGAGCTCTTTGTGAGCAGTACGCTCCCCGGCTTCTTTTGTATCACAGTATGCGTTATTTTGAGTCATCAAAATATAATAAATCGCGGTCTCGTTAATTAAAAAAACGGCATGTGCCGTTGGGCGTAAGTACCCTGTATCGGCATGTGCCTCGGGTGAGTCACCGGAAAACCATCACGTCAGCCGTGTGGGCCGATTCATAGACGCTGATGGGATGGCGAACCGGGTTGTTTCGACTTTCCTCGGCGCGCAATCGCACCGGAACACTGGCTGAGGGGGTGCGGGCTGGAGTCCCTACCAGTGGAATCGGTGCCGCCGAGGCTGTGCCTGTGCAGTTTTCCGTTGTGCATGCGTTGGTCACGACTTTCTGCACGTAGCCGTTGCTGAAGCCTCTCGAAAAGGAGCCCGTGTTGTAGGCAGACAGCGCCGCGCGTAGTGCGGTCTGCTCTTCGGGGAGTTTGTTTCGGGCTGTCTGGTAGTTCTGTTGCAGGATGGTGGCTGCGGCGGCGAGGTTGCGACAGGGGTCGAAAGCGTCCTCGAGCGTGAGCCCAACTTTCTTCAGGTTGGTTGAATTGACCTGCCCCAGGCCCAGATCGATGTTGTAACCATTGGCAAGCAACCATTTCGCCGTGACGACGGCTTCTTCCCTGGAGACCGGTTGGCGGATGAGTTTTGCCCCGCCATTGACCCCGATGGCCAGCGGGCGGAAACCGGATTCCGTTTTGACGATCGCCGCCATGGTCTGTGGGGCCACCCACGGAGCGCATTGCTGGGCAAGAGCGAAGAAATCCACGACTTCACTGGCCCGCGCGGGCTGCATTTTCGGCGGCAAGGCGGGCGTTGTAGTCGCGCAGTGCCTGGGCATATTGCGCGGCCTCAACCCAGTACCCATTTTTTTCAGGCAGGCCGACATAGCGCGGGCCGTTGTTGCGCAGATCGGTGTAGGCGTTTTGTGTGTAGGCGGCGCAATGGCCTGGCAGGACATTGCTGATGTAATGCCCCCCTTCCTCTCCGCCGCGCCATACCATGCCGGCGGCGTTGAGCGAGGCGGCGTCGCAGCGCCCTGCCCCATTCGCAATGTCATTCGCCAAGGTGCGCATTTGGTTGTCGGCAGAAACGACCGGACACAGGTTGAGGAAACTGATTCTGCCGCGCAGCACATCAGACCATTTTCTGCCGCCGATACCGAAGTACCGAGACAGTGCGGGAGCGCATTCTTGGGGGCGGGTGCCGCTCGATAAACACAGCAGCGCTTCACAGGCGAGACGTGCATCCCCCGCCAGGGCCTCTTGGGCAATGGCCGGTGGAGTCAGCAGTCCCATCGCGAGGATGAGGGGCAGTGCAGTGTGTGGCTTCATCGTGCTTGCGCTCAGAATGATGCAATTCGCCGTCGCTTTTCATGGTCCATCGCTATTTCGAAAAATCAAATAGCGAATCTACGAAAAGCGAGTTTGTAGCACAAAGCGGCGAGGTGAGGACGGAGACGACGGAATTTTTTGGCAGGTGTCTTCTCTGGGGCTTAAACCGCTTTCCAAAGAAGGTTGGCGAGGCTCCATAACAACAACCCCATCCCCGAGAGGATGGCCAACGAAATACAGAATTTAATGGTGTTACAGATGATGCCGGTTAGCTTGGCCAGCACGTAGGCCAGCGTGCCGCCGCCAGCAATGACGAGGGCGAATCGCAGCCATTTGGGCCACTCTGCGCCGAATTTTCCCAGCATGGAATACGCGATCCAGCCGCCCGCGATCAGACCGATTAGGCCAAAAAGGCCCGCAAGATCCTCCCGGAATTTTTCGTTGGACTCGCGCTCTTCGCGCTCCACCGCTTCTTGCAGCGACTCTTTGCTGTCGTGGTATTCGAAGGTGCCATCCGCGGCCCGACGTCCATAACGGGTTGTCATCTGAAAACCATCTTTTTTGAAAGCGCGTTTTTAACACAAAGGCAATATCGGGAAATTGGCGAAGATCTTCTGGGGTGGAGGCTGTGGTCGCTCAACAAGGGCAGTTGCGGCCGCCGTGGCCGGAACGCGCCCGGCTGGGCGCAACCACGTCCGCGTCATCCGCAACACCCCTTGGCCGCTAGGCTTATCCCGGGGAGGCGCGGCGCGGGGCGCCCCGCCAAAAACTATATAGTTATATACCTATATAGTTAGGCGCTGCGTCGCAGCGCGATGCCCATCCCCCCGCCCTTCCCATATGGGAAGGGGCTTCTCCATGACCGCACCAGCATCGCGAGCCACCGTCACCTCGCCGCCTGCCCTGTTTGTCGAGTCTGCAACAGCCGGTCGATCCCCCAAGAGGCTTTCGCGGCATAAACGGCCCCTCCCTACGGGCTGCCCTCCATTTATTCCACGTTCCTCTTGGCTGCTCGCCCTGGCGGCTGTTGCGGGCGCTCGACAAGGGCATACGGCGTGGTGACGGAGCAGATTTCGCAAGCATCGGTAACGGTCATGTAGAAAAAACCTACGACGGGCGCCAGCGGGATCAAGAGCAGATGTTGCAAACCAAGACAACCCTACTGAAAAGGAAAAAAGATGTTTCCAGTGATGAGCAAATTCCCCTTGGGCCGCATTCTTGGCACCCCCGGCGCAGTTTCGACCTGCCGTGAGCAAAGCGTGAGCATGTTCAGCCTATTCCAGCGCCATGCCCAAGGGGACTGGGGGGATGTGTGCGAGGAAGATTGGGCGCTGAATGACCTCGCCTTGGCCGATGGCGATGGCCGGATTTTTAGTAGCTACGAACTGCCGGAGAGCGGGAAGGTGTGGGTGATTACCGAGGCCGATCGGAGCGTCACCACCCTGCTTTTGCCCGAGGAGTATTGATATTCGATCGACCCCGCCCCTTCGGTGGGGCGGGGTCGATGTCCCACGAGGGGCGATTAAGGTTGCCAGGGGGCTCTGGCCGTGTATAAAATTAGATACATTAAAAACGGGAAGTGCGTATGGGTGAGAAGCCGATAGTCTGGAGGGGGTCTTCTTTCAAAGACCTCACAGACGATGACATTTTCCCCATGGAGGCGCGCAAGGTAGCCGGTCAGCAGCTTCGCAAGATCCAGCGCGGGGATGAGCCGGACGACTGGAAGCCATTTGAGGAAGTGGGAGCAGGTACGCGGGAAATTCGCATCAAGCTCGCTGATGGCGCGTTCCGCTTGATGTATGTAGCCAAGTTTCCGGAGGCGGTGTATGTCCTGCACTGCTTCAAGAAGAAAACCCAAAAGACCAGCCAACAGGACAAGGAAATCGCCAAACTGCGTTATCGGGCGATCATTCAAGAAAGGAATGGCAAATGAGCGCCGACACCACAACCACTCATATCACGCCCGTGGGCGGCAACATCTTTGCCGACCTGGGTTTTGAACCTGAAGAAGCAGCCAGGCTGCTTGCCGAGACGGATCAGGTCATTTCCGAAAAACTCGCCATCAAGGAATCCTTGATGGCAGAACTGTCTGGCTGGATCAAAGCGAAAAAACTCAAGCAAGCCGAGGCCGCGCAGATTCTTGGCGTTACCCGGCCACGGGTTTCTGACGTGATCAACAAGAAGGCGATAAAATTCACCATCGATGCCTTGGTGGACATGCTTGCCCGGGCGGGCAAGCATGTCCAGCTGTCTGTTCGCTGATTGTGTTGCCACCGGCATCTGTCGAATATATATACATATATATTAATTGATCGTTGGCAGGCTCCCCTTCTTATGCTGACGGCATAATCAGATCGGCGATCAGCTGCGATGTCTGCTGCAAGAGCTTGTGACCGATGATTACCATCCCGGAACGTCCGCGGGATGAGAGCCGATAGAAGGCCACTCGCTGATCCCTCTCCGAGTTTTCCCGCTCGATTAGCCCTATTCCTACCAGGCGGCGCAGGCCGCGGCTCAAGGCGTCATCTGACAGTTCGCAGGTGCATTTGAGGCTTTTATATGACAGACCATTTTCCCCCGGTCGCATGTGCGCTGGCGCCTCTTTTCCCAGAACCAGCAAGATCTGCCATTCGCTGGAGGTGAGCGGGTGTCCAAATGCGGCCATATCGACGGCGGCCATGTGCAACAGAAAATTCGACACTGACGAGACCTTCATCGCCTTTTGCCTTGTGATGTGGGTGCGTTGGGGGTCAGGCCGAGATTGGCCGCGAGAGGTTGGCGCCCTGCCCTGCTTTTTGGTGGGCCTGGGGGGGTGTGGGGGGAACGCCCACGGTGTTGGGGTTAGTGGTTTTGCTGTTAATGGATCTTTTTGCGCTCATGATGTTGTTCGCTGCCTTTCGTGGTGGTTGTTTCTGCTTTTCGGAGCCGCCTCGACGCATGAACAGCGAGCGAATGACCGACCACCAGGGCACGCCCGGAAGCCGCATGCGGAGCGCAGCCGCAGGCGAGCACCGAACGGGTGAGGACGTGGCGCAGCAGCCCCTGGTGGTCGG